>JAJFFE010000374.1 GCA_021776775.1 Planctomycetota bacterium
TGCCCCTCGGCATCGTCGACACCCGAGTTGCCCCCGCGGCGAAATGGCGTCACCACCACGCCCTGCTCGAACACCTCGGCGGAAGAGGTTGCGTTCTGCTGCGCAGCGGAGCGAAGCACGATGCGATGTCGCTGGGCGGTAGCGAAGAAGTCGACACGGCCAGCGCCGTCACCGACAGCACCAAAGTCGAACCCGGAACGGTGAGCCATGCGAAAACGAGTGTCGCTATGTAACGAGGCGGGCGCACGGTAGGAACCGTCGGGGTCGGTCGCGGCAAACCCCCGGGTCACGACGGGCACCGACCGCGAACCGTCGACGAATTCGACATGCGTTCCAACCAACGACACGCGTTCCCCCTCGACCCGCCCCCATTTGCCGGACGGGATGGTGGCGTCACGAGGAATACCCGATGCAACGACCAACCCTGCCACTAAGCCAACGCCAAACAGCAACACGAGCACGAACGATCGACGGAACGAGATGCTCATAGCGCCACCTCGCGATCGGTCGGCACCTCGAAGGTGCGTTCGCCATCGGACGTGCGCAGCTCGTAGCGGCCCGCCGGCAGAGAGTGCAAGTCGACGGTACCGCCCGGGGGCACGCTGCCCGCCCCGAATCGTTGCTCTGCGCGGTGTAGCGTGAAGTCGGTCCAGTGAACGGTGGACTTGCCGTTGACCACCATCGGATAGAGCGCCGGCACGTTGAGCGGTATCACCATGCCGTACGAGGTCAGGTCGACGCGATGACGTAACAGTTCGATCGTGCCACTGAACGGTGCGACGGTGACCGGCCCGACACTGTCGAGTAGCAGCGTCAACTCGTACGGGCCCGGACCGAGCGGCGGCAAGTGCGCGCGCCCGGCCGCCGAGACACGCGCCTCCGCGGTACCCGCCCCGCTGGGAATCTCGGTCGACGCAGCCGGGCGAGCGACGACGCGAAGCCGACCCGCCAACGCGCCGTCTACAACAGACGCTTCGCCACCCGGTGCCGATGGAGTGACGACGATCTGCGGCAACGCCGGAATGGCGAACTGAACGGTGACGCTGGCGATCGCCGCCGAGGCTCGAGGTGCGTCCGGATCGGCGGGCTTAGGTACCTCGATCCACGCCGCACCGAGTGCGTCACTCTCGATCAACAACCGCAGCCGACCTGCCGAACGACCGGTCAAGACACGGTTCACGTGGGCGCCGATCGGAATCAACATCGACCCATCGCTCTGCGCCGTCCCCACCGACAAATCCGCGCGCGAGACCCGCCCTTCGTGATCGACCCAGCCGGTGACGCGATCGAACCGCGTCGGGCGGTGATCCGGATCGACCGCATAGACCGCAATCCCCGCTTCGGCAGGAGCTCGGGTCGACGTAGGAACCAAGAGTCGCTGGTGAGTCACCCCCGGCCCGATCACGAAGTTGTGGTCGACGCGCGGACGCCCATCGATGGTCGTGACCAAGACGCGGTACTCACCTTCAACGTCGAAGTACATGAGAAACGATCGCCGCTTGGCAGTGCTCAACTTGGGGGTAGCGCGAGAAATCGAAGCCGATACTGGGGCGACGAACGTCAGGTACTCTTCGTTGCGGCCGTCGCGCGGTGCATCGAGTTCGAGGTGAAGCGTGAGCGGGGGCCGCGGCAGAGGAGGGATAGGCTCGACCGGTCGACTCGGATTGTCGAGGCCGGAGAAGAACCCCAGCCCGATCCCGGCCACGAAGAACAGCGCGACGGCGATCTTCACGAAACGTCGCCTCTCACAAGGAAGGGTCGCGACAAACCTGTACACGCCAACTCCGACGCTGGCAAACAGAGCCTCGACGAGCGGGGCATTGGCAACCTGGAATCTGCCGACAGCATACGGAGCCACCGCCCGCGATGTGGGGTTCGTTCGCGGTTCATCGGAGCAGCTCGACCGGATGGTCCGCGGGGGGCAAGCCGTCGTCGCCGGCAACCTCGCCGGGCGGGCGCACGTGGAAGCGCCGCGACGCCCACAACCACTGCTCCGGATACTCGAGCACGGCGCGACTGTACGCATCGTTGACCAAGCGCGACACCCGCAACACTGCCGTCTCCTCATCGTCGAACGGCTGCCACCGAATCACCGTCCACACTCGGTAGCGGTACCGCGTTCGCCGCCCCTTCTGCCGATGGACCGTCGCCACCACGATGGGCGCCTTGGTGACGAGATGCATCTTCGCGAGGGTTGAATTCATGGCCGCCGTCGTCCCCAGAAACGGCACGAAGATCGGGTTCTGGGGGTTCATCTCATCGGCGACGAGACCCGCGACTTCGTTCTGCGCCAAGACTCGGCGCAGTCGACGAAGCGCGCCATGCTTCTTGATGATTTGTTGCCCACCGAGCGTGCGATAGCGAGTAATCACCGCGTCGACCGCAGGGATGCCCGACGGGCGAGCCACCGAGTGATTGGGGAATCCGAACAGCGGAGGAACAAAACCCGACAGCTCCCAAACGCCGATATGCCCGGTGACGCAGAACGAGCCCACCGTACGCTCGACCGACGTCATACGGAACATCTCGTCGACGTTGACCAACCGGTGCACGGACTTGCGCGTGACCAGCGGCATGCGGGCGAAGTCCACCAGCAAATTTGTCATGTGACGCGCCCACCCGACCAACAATCGGCGACCAAACCGCGGAGTCCACGCGTCGCGGAAGACGATCTTCTGATTGCGGAACAAGCCTCGACCTTGCGGGCCGACCTTGCGTTCATGGACGAGGGTGTAGCCGATCAACAACACGGCCAACACGTCCGCCACGCGGTACGCGACCCACGCCGGCACCACGCGCAACGTCCACAACGAAAGTTGCAAGACGTTGGCGGCCGGTACGTGCCACCAACGCTCGACGCCCTCTTGGGAACGGCGCGCGGTGGTCGACGCTTCAAAGCTGCGCCCGGTCACGGGCGTATCGGACGGAGTGTCAGTCACGGACGTTGTCGGCTTCGCTCCGGCGCTGCGGGAACCACGAACACAAGGGGACGCCCAACGACATCCTGGAACCAAAAGTCGTCACGCTTGCTACGCCAGCGTCCTGGATCAGAACACTAACGGTCGCGTGGCTTCGCTTCATCGACGTTGATCTCTCGACCGTCGAGATCGCTTCCGTTCAAAGACTCGACCGCTTTGCGGCCCGCTTCGGCGTCGGCCATCTCCACGAATCCGAATCCGCGAAACCGACCACTCTCGCGATCATTGACGAACTTCACATCTGTCACTTCGCCGTACTGTGAGAACAAGTCGCGAACGGCGTTCTCGTCGGTTTGATAGTTGAGGTTGCCGACGAAGATTCTGAACATCGAACGTCCCTTCCGCCCAAACAATCGTCGAACCCAAAAGATGGGCGCGCACCGTATTGGCGAGACCCCGTGGATCTCCTTGTATCGGCTATCACGGTATCACCCAGCCCTCATGCGAACAAGCGTTGGACTCTCCCACGCTCGGTCACTCCATGAGCATGGTCTCCCAGATCTCTATGGAAATCTCCAGGTGGTGAGCGGTGTGAATGGACGAAAATCGCAGCCACTCGACGGCGTCGAACGCGCCCAAGAGTGGATGCACGACTCGGCCCGACGCTGACGACAAATTCGCGAGCCGATCTTTCACATTTGCGACGATCTCCCGCACACGATCGAGCTTCGCTCGAACGTCGTCCGCGATCGGCTGCTCTCCAGGTGAAACACGCTTGAACGCTTTCGCCCGTCCGCGGGGAATCTTCCCACGAACCAAAAGCGCTAAACCAGTAGCGCGCTCATCGATCTCGACGATGTCGAACGCCGTGCCCTCGCCGCGCCCACTCGCTTCGATGGCGAGCGCGGCACCGAGCGACGATTCCAATGCCAACAACGTGTGCTCGATCTGCTGCCCGACGCTCCATGCAGAAATCGACTCGGCTCGAGCGTGGAAGGGTCCGTCGTCACCGAGGAGTACGCTCATCGCATCGAGGCTCTGCTCCACCGTGGCTAGCTCGGCCGCTGGGTCGAAGCGATCACTCATCGTCGTTCTTGCCGTCGCTGTCGTCGATGATAAGAAGAAGATCCCCGGCTTCGACAGAGTCCTTCTCGACGACCAGGACTCGTTTCACCACCCCCGCCACCGGCGCCGCGATCACCGTTTCCATCTTCATGGCCGAGAGCTTGACCAGCGACTGCTGGGCCACCACCGAATCGCCGGGCGCAACCGAGACTTCGACGACGACCCCGGGCATCGGCGCACCGATCGAACCTGCTACCGCTGGGTCGGCGCGTTCTCGGGTCACCGCGTCGTCTTCAATCGATCGGTCGCGGACAAACAGCGTGCGGGGTTGGCCGTTCAGCTCGAAGAACACGGGACGCATGCCTCGCGCATCCAACTCGCCGACCGTCTCGAGCCGCACGATGAGTCGCTTCCCCCGCTCGATATCGATGGCGATCTCTTCACCACGATCGAGCGGCGCCAGAAACGCACGGGTCGGAAGCACCGAGATATCGCTGAAGGTCTCACGTCGCGCCAGATACTCGTCGAACACATCCGGGTAGAGCGCCGCCGACAACAGGTCCGTTTCGCTCAGGTCCATGTTGTGCTTGCGCGCGAGTTCCTTGCGCAAAGCGGCAAAGTCGAACTCGGGAAGCGAATCACCGGCGCGACCTTCGATGGGCAATTGCCCCTTGAGCACCGCTCGTCGAAACGGCTCCGGAAATCCACCGTACGGTTGGCCGAGGGCGCCGCGCATGAAGTCGACCACCGACGTCGGAAACGACAGCGTCTCCGCCTGCTCGAGAACGTCAGCCCCCGAAAGATCGTTCTGAACCATGAACTGGGCCAGGTCGCCGACCACTTTGCTACTCGGCGTCACTTTGATCACGTCGCCGAGAAGATCATTGGCCGCGGCGTACGCCAACTTGATCGACGTCCACCGCCCCTCGAGCCCCAGCGCCTGTGCCTGAAACTTGAGGTTGGTGTACTGGCCGCCGGGCATCTCGTGCTCGTAGACGTCGGCACTGCCGCTCTTCAATCCCGACTCGAACGGTGAGTAGATGCCTCGAATGCACTCCCAGTATTGATCGAGCGGTGACAGCTCGGCGAGATCGATGCCGGTGTCCAGTTCGGTTCCGGCCAGTGCCGCCACGATCGCGCCCATCGACGGCTGCGAGGTCAACCCGGCCATGGAATCAATCGCCGCGTCGACGACGTCGGCACCCGATTCTGCGGCGGCCAACATCGAGGCGACGCCGGTCCCGGCGGTGTCATGGGTGTGAACGTGAATGGGAAGATTGGGAAACTCGGTGCGAATTGCGGACACGAGTAGACGAGCCGCCGCCGGTTTGAGCAGCCCCGCCATGTCTTTGACGGCGAGCACGTGAATACCACGGTCGACGAGATCTGCGACCGTCTTCAGGTAGTAGTCAAGCGTGTACTTCGTGCGCGAGGCATCGCTGACGTCGCCGGTGTAACAGACCGTGCCTTCGATGACCCCGCCCGCTTCTCCGACCGCGTCGATCGCGACCTTCATGTTCTCGATGTCATTGAGCGAATCGAACACACGAAACACGTCCATGCCGTGACGGCACGACGCGTGAATGAACTCGCGAACGACATTGTCCGGATACGACGTGTAACCGACCGCGTTCGCGCCGCGCAGAAGCATCTGAAACGGGACGTTCGGGACCAATTCTCGTAGCGACTCGAGGCGCGCCCACGGGCACTCACGCAAGAAACGCATGGCGACGTCGAACGTGGCGCCGCCCCACATTTCCAAACTGTACGCGGACTCGAGCGCCACCGCGGTCGCGGGCGCCGCGGCCAGCAGGTCGCGCGTTCGTACGCGGGTAGCCAGCAGCGACTGGTGAGCGTCACGCCAGGTGGTGTCCATAAGGAGCAGCCCGCGGTGCGCCCGAACTGCGGCCGCGTAACCCTCGGGACCCTCTCGCTGCAACACTCCGCGCCAGCCGTCTCCCGACAACTCCCGAGCCGGTACCAAGGTGGGCGGCACTTCACGGGACGGCGTCGCAAGCTGGGCCCCGACAACCATCGGTCCGTTGACGGCGAGTTCACCGAGAAAGCGCAGTAGCTTCTGCGCGCGATTGCGGCGGCGCGGAAACACGAACAGAGCACTGGTGTTGTCGACGAACGTGGTGTCGACATCTCCGGCGTGAAAGCGCGGGTGGCGAAGAACGTTGAGAAGGAACGGAATGTTGGTCTTCACGCCGCGAATTCGGAACTCACTGAGCGCACGATCCAATTTGGCCCGGGTCGCCCCGAACTCGCGTCCCGACCCGGTGACCTTCACCAAGAGCGGATCGTAGTGCGGCGAAATCTCCGCGCCGGCGTAACCCGACCCCCCGTCGAGCCGGATTCCCATACCACTACCGGTGCGATACACCTCGATACGCCCGGTGTCCGGCGCAAAGTTCTTCTCCGGGTCTTCGGTGGTGACTCGACACTGAATCGCGAAGCCACGAGGGCTGATCGTATCTTGGTCGACGCCGATTTCGTCGAGCGTATCCCCCATCGAAACGCGTAGCTGCGCTTGCACCAGGTCGATCCCGGTGACTTGTTCGGTCACGGTGTGCTCGACCTGAATGCGAGGATTGACCTCGATGAAGTAGTGGTCCCCCATTTTGTCGACCAGGAACTCCACCGTACCGGCGTTGGTGTAGTTCACCGAGCGCGCGATCGACAACGCGTCATCGAACATCGCCTGGCGTACGGTCGGATCGAGACTGACGGCTGGCGCCATTTCGATCAGCTTCTGATGGCGACGCTGCACCGAACAGTCGCGTTCGAACAGGTGCACGACGTTGCCATGCGTATCCCCGAGGATCTGAATCTCGATGTGTCGCGGTCGATCGAGGTACCGTTCGACGAACAACGTTCCGTCGCCAAACGCAGCGGCCGCTTCGTGGGTCGCTTCGTCGAACGCGGTGGCCAGTTGATCGGGTTCGCGCACCACACGCATACCGCGACCCCCGCCGCCCATCGACGCCTTGAGCAGCAGCGGATAGCCGTGCTCAGCCGCGAAAGTGCGCACCTCGTCGAGCGTCGCCACGGGATCTCGGGTTCCCGGCACGACCGGGACGCCGGCCGACTCAGCGATGCGGCGCGCGGAGATCTTGTCGCCGAGCTGGTTCAACACTTCCGGTGAGGGACCGACGAAGGCGATCCCAGCGTCCCGACAACGCTCGGCGAAGTCGGCACGCTCGGACAAGAAGCCGTATCCGGGGTGAATCGCGTCGACACCGTTCTCGAGCGCAATCGAGACGATCTCGTCGATACCCAAATACGCTTCCACCGGCCCCCGCTCCTCGCCGACAAGGTACGACTCGTCGGCTTTGTAGCGGTGGAGGTGGACGCGATCTTCGTGGCTGTAGATCGCCACTGTGCGCAGGCCGAGTTCGGTGGCGGCGCGAAACACGCGAATCGCGATTTCACCGCGATTCGCGCAGAGCAGCTTACGAATTCCGGAGATGAGTGCCTCCCGTATCAAGTTGTTCTTTGACGACGACCGAACGCGGCAACGGCGGGCGGAACGTCGCTACTCCGGCGGGTCCGCCAACTGCAGGTACTTCAAGAACTGACCGTCGGTCGTAAGCACGACCGTGGTCTTGTCGTCAAACGTCTTCTCGTAAGTTTGCAGCGTCTTGTAGAACGCGTAGAACTCCGGATCGGCGCCGTACGACACAGCGTAGATTCGTGCCGCTTCGGCGTCTGCAGTTCCGCGAACCTCTTCCGCCTGACGATACGCGTCCGAGGTGATCTGCTTGAGGTCACGCTCGAGTCGACCGGCAATCTTCGCCGCCTCACCTTCCCCCTGGGATCGGTACTCTGCGGCAATGCGCTGGCGCTCACTACGCATACGCTCGTAGACCTGCTGCCGGACAACTTCCTCGTAGTTGATCCGCTTGAAGCGGAAGTCGAGGATCTCGATTCCCAGGGATTCCGCACGCACGCGCGCCTTCGCGAGGACTTCCGCCGCGATCGTGCTGCGGCCGTACTGAATCGACACCGCGCCGGCAGAATCTTCCATGACGGAACCGGCCTCGGTGGGAAGCTCACGAGTAGTGTTGCGCAACACCTCGATCAGGCGGTGGTTGGCCACCGCGTTGCGCGTTTCACCGTCGAGAATATCGTCGAGGCGCGACTGCGCCGCGTC
Organism: Planctomycetota bacterium; assembly: GCA_021776775.1. Lineage (GTDB taxonomy): Bacteria > Planctomycetota > UBA8108 > UBA1146 > JAJFFE01 > JAJFFE01. The sequence continues at coordinate 8,140 of JAJFFE010000374.1, forward strand.
TTCGAAGATCACCGCTTTCAAGTACTGTTTCGCGTCACTGATGCGCCAGCGGGCAAACGTATCGACCGAGATAAAGCGACGGTCTTTACTGGTCATTTCGTTCGGATCCCCGTCCCACTCGAGTACCCGCTTTTCCAGGTAGTTCGGGCGCTGCAGGAACGGCGTTCGATAGTGGAGCCCCGGCTCGGTGATCGGCTCACCGACGACTTCGCCGAACTGAGTGAGAACGACTTGTTCGGTCTCTTTGACGACGTAGACGCTGTTGGCAGCGACGAGAACCACGACCAGAACGAGAATGACGATCGCGGGAATGGCGGCTTTCTGCATCAGTTGCCTCCCTGTCCATTGAGTTGGAGAAGCGGCAACACGCCCTTGAGTTCCGAGTCGACGATCACTTTACTCTTCAGCTTCGGTAGCACTCGCTCGAGAGTTTCCAAGAACATCCGGGTTCGGGTCACTTCCGGATACTGTTGGTACGCGGACAGCAACTCATTGAACGCGGCGACGTTTCCCTTCGACCGGTTGACTCGATCGGTCGCGTACCCCTCCGCCTCGGCGATGGTCTGTTCGGCCTCGCCTCGAGCCCTCGGGATGATGTTCTTGTACCTGGTTTCCGCCTCGTTGCGTCGCTGTTCACGTTCCTGCTGCGCCTTGTTGACTTCGTTGAACGACGCCTTGACCGGCTCCGGCGGGTTGACGTCCTGGAGCAGGATCTGCTGCAGTTCGATGCCGGTCTGGTACGCGTCGCACAATTCACCGAGCTTCAGTTTGACTTCGAGTTCGATCTCGTTACGGCCGGTGGTCAACACCTCGGTCACGCTGCGGTCGCCGACGACCTCCCGCATGACGGACTCGTTGAGATCGTCGAACGTGTCGACGACGTTGCGCACACTGAACAGATACTGTCGCGCGTCCTTGATAATGAACTGCGCCACCCATTCGACATCGGCAACGTTGCGATCGCCGCACAGCATGAGCGACTCTTGACCGTAGTCTCTCGTCGAGTAGCGCGTCCGAACCCCAGCCTGCTCCGTGCGGAAGCCGTACTCACGCTTGTGCACTTCGAGGACGGGAACCAACTGGACCGTCTCGATCGGATACGGCAGCTTCCAGTTGAGCCCCGGCGGCACCTGTCGCTTGTACTGGCCGAACTTGAGGACGATCCCCACTTCCTTCGGCTGTACCGTGAACGCGGAGCTCCAGACTGCGAGAATGAGCGTGAAACCCACGAACAGGCTGACGATCAGTCGCCAATTCGGCTTGGGAACGTTGAGGTCTTTGAACGGTGGAAAGCCTTCACCGTCGGTCATGTGTGTCCTGTCGTATTTCGGTGGTCGGTTTCGACGGCGAATCGCTGAGAAAACCGAGGGAACGCAAACATTCGTGAGCACTTCGTGGCGATGAACGGCCCCATTGGACCAACGGGCCGCGAACTGAGCAACAGCCCTTTTCGCCCCGTGGTCTCGGTCGAGTATCATGCCCCGGCGGTCGGCATTCCTCACCCCGAGAAATTCGAACCGCCGACTCTACCGAAAGGAACGACTGTGCTATTCCATCCGAAGCAGTCTCATTCGTCCGGCAGCGTGAGAAACGGTGCGTCCAGCGAGAGAGCGGCCGTACTCGCGCTGGCGGTTCTCTGCCTGACCTTGGTCATGGGGACAACCTCACGGTCCGCCGCTCAGTCCGGATACGCGGTTCCGCCCGCCCCGATACCGGCAGTCGTCGACGCGGAACGCGCGCCGAGAGTGCTCTCGAGTCCGGACGGGCGCTCGATACTGTTCGTCGAGTCCCACCCCATGCCGACCATTCGGGACATGTCGCGCCGCATGCTGCGCCTGGCCGGGCTCCGTATCGACCCGGCGGCCAGCAGCCGCTTCACGACGAGTTACAACAAGTCGATCACCCTGCGGGGAGCGGACGGCAAGGAGACTGCGATCGCGGTTCCGGCCGACGCCAGACTCTCCAACATTTCCTGGTCGCATGACTCGCAGCACTTCGCGTTCACTCACTTGAGCGACACCGGTACCGCCCTCTTCATGGCGACCGTGGACAACCCGAAACCGGTTCAGGTGATCGACCGCCTCGCCACGGTCCTCGGTGGCTACAGCTGGCTGCCGAGTGGATCCGGTCTCATCTGCCGCACGGTGGATCACGGCGCCGGCAAAGAGCCGCAGCCGCCGCGGGCGCCGAACGGCCCCAACATTCAAGAGACCGCCGGCGAGAAGAGCCCGCTGCGCACCTACCAAGACTTGCTGAAGAATCAGTACGACGCAGACCTGTTCGAATACCACGCGACCAGCCGAATCGCTCGCGTCGTGGTCGGCCCCGACCAGGTCGACGTCACCTATCTGGGAGATCCCGCTCTCTACACCTCGGTCGCACCGTCTCCAGATGGCGCGTACCTGCTGGTGACGAAAGTCGACCGGCCGTTCTCGTACTTGATGCCGTACTCCAGCTTTCCGACCCAGACCGAGGTTTGGACTCGCGACGGGCGCCCCGTCCGCCAACTGGTCGATCGCCCACTCGCGGCGAACATTCCCATCGGTGGCGTACAGCTGGGACCGCGCTCGGTTCATTGGATGCCGACTCACGACGCGGCACTGGCGTGGGTGCAGGCACTCGACGGAGGCGACCCCAAAAACGCGGTGCCGCTGCGCGATGAGTGGCGATCGCTCGACGCTCCGTTCCAAGGGGACGGCACTCGCCTGCTCGCGGTCGAGCAACGCGCCCGCGGGTTGAGCTACTTGCCAGGACGCTCACACGTCATCGCGTCGATGTTCGACCGCGATCGTCGTTGGTCGACGAGCAAGGTCTACGATCTGTCGACGAAGAACGCCGACGGCTCCTTGGCCAACCCCTTGGTCATCGAAGACCGCAGCGTGCGAGATCGTTACAACGACCCCGGTTCGCTGGTGTCTCACACCGACGAGCGCGGACGATCAGTGGTTCGTCAAGACGGGGAGTGGATCTACCGTCGGGGCAGTGGCGTCGGCGCGCTCGGCACTCTCCCGTTCTTGTCACGGCAAAGCGTGAAGGACGGTCGCACGGAGATTCTCTGGCGCTGTGAGCCGGGGCAGTACGAAACCGCGCTCGACCTGCACGACGCCGCGGATGGCGCGTTGGCGTTGATCACGCGACACGAGAGTTCCACCTCGCCCCCCAACTACCGTCGCCGAATCGTCGGGGCGGAGACATTCACGAGCCTGACGGAGTTCGTCGATCCGACGCCACAGATCCGTGACGTGCACAAGGAAGTCGTCAAGTACACGCGCAAGGACGGTGTCGCGCTGTCGGCTACGCTCTACTTGCCGGCCGGCTACGACAAGGATAGGGACGGTCCGCTGCCGCTCTTGATTTGGGCGTACCCGCGGGAGTTCAACGACCCCAAGACGGCCGGGCAAGTGACCGCGAATCCGTGGCGCTTCACTCGCATCGGCGGCAGCAGCCACTTGCACCTGCTCACACAGGGTTACGCCATCATGGACGGCGCCACCATGCCGATCATCGGCGACGCCGAATCTATGAACGACACGTTTCTTCCACAGCTCGTCTCGTCGGCCGAAGCGGCCATCGACGAAGCGGTCCGCCGCGGAGTCGCCGATCGCAATCAAGTCGCGGTAGGCGGTCACAGCTACGGTGCGTTCATGACCGCCAATCTCCTGGCGCACTGCGACTTGTTCGCAGCAGGTATCGCTCGTAGCGGCGCGTACAACCGAACGTTAACTCCGTTCGGCTTCCAATCCGAACGGCGCACACTATGGGAGGCGCCCGAGTCGTACTTCCGTATCTCGCCGTTCATGCACGCGCACAAGATCAAGACCCCGATCCTCATGATCCACGGCGAGGCGGACAACAACTCGGGAACGTTCCCGGTGCAGTCGCGACGTCTATTCCAAGCGATCAAAGGGAACGGAGGCACCGCCCGCTTGGTCATGTTGCCGTACGAAAGCCACGGGTACCGCGCTCGCGAGTCGGTGCTGCATACGCTCGCAGAGATGCACGGCTGGATGGAAACCCACGTCAAGAACCGTGGGATCTCCCCCGCCAAGTTCAAAGAGAAGTAGCGTTCGATCTCGACGAAGCCGCTAGTTGGCTGGCTGGCTTCGTCGAGCGGTTCGCATACTGCCACGTTTGCAGACTCGTCTTCGCAGGCTCGTCTTCGCAGGCTCGTCTTCTGGGCTCAAGTGCTCATCAAAGGGATGCCATGATTCGAATACTCATCGCGTGTTGCTTGCTTGCCATCGGACTTCATGGCGCAGCTTCGTCTCCAGTCCGAGCCCAAGAGGCCGATCCGCCGCAGGGTGCTGACAAAGAGCCGGGGCAGTTCGTCGAAGCGCCCAGGCTGCTGCCGGGACCGGTGGAGTGGAGCGAAGCGGTGGTTCCGTTCGACGCCAACCGCGACGGACGGCTCGACCTACTCTTCGTCAACTGCAACGGCTGGTCGCGGCCGGGCGACATGCGAGCGCCGAGCAAGGACCCCCTGGCGCCGACGCTGTTGATCAACGTGCGCACCGAGAACGGACTGCCGGTCTTCGAAGACCAGACCGAGCGTTGGATCCCGAAGGGGTTCGCACTGTTCGGCAAGGACGCATTCGTGTGTGACGTCGACGGGGACGGTCATGAAGACATCGTCTTCTCCGCCGCCTTCGGCAACCAGCAGCGACTACTGCGCAAGGATCCGAAAACCGGCAAGTACCTCGATGAATCGCAACGGTTGGGAGAGCTCGTTCTCAACTCGCACTCGCTCGGGTGCGGCGATTTGGACGACGACGGGGACCTCGATCTGGTCTTCGCTGACGCGGGAGAGAAGTCGTTCGGAGCGCCGGGCGGCAAGGCGCGGCTGCTGCTCAACGACGGCAAGGGCCACTTCACCGATGCGTCGTCGCGACTCGGCGCGGCGCTCAAGATCGGAGCGCAGAATCCGAAGATCATCGACCTCGACAATGACCTCGACCTCGATATCGTGCTCGACGGCAAGTCGCCGGAGACTCACTTCTACCGCAACGACGGCCACGCCAACTTCACGCTCGATATGGCTATCGTGCCTCCGAGTCTCAACGGCGGCCGTCCGTACGAGATCGAGTGGGGAGACCTCGACGGGGACGGCGACCTCGACGGAATTCACATGAACTACACCGGCAAACGGCGACGCGCGTTCGAGAACGCAACCCTCGAGAACCACCTCTCGGACCAGGGCAAGTTGACGTTCACCGCTGCTGTCGAGTCGTTCGAGGGGAACAACCTGCAGGACGAGAACGATTTTGCGTTGCTCGATACCGACAACGACGGCGACCTCGACGTTATCGCCGGAGTTCTGCCAATGCTTCCCGGTCCCGAGAAGCTCTTCATCAACAGCGGCACGTTCGGCCCTGGTTTCATGAAGCAACAGGTCGGCGCGTTCACCGACATCGTCGACGGCACGCTCGATGTCGACGTTGGTGATTTCGACGGCGACGGCCGCTACGACGTGGTCACCGCGCAGGGTGAGAGTCGTCGCACGGGGTACGACAATCGCTACTACCGCAACACCGGTCCGCGAGATACACGACCGCCGACGATAGGACGGGTGACGGCACTGCCGAAGCATCTCTCGCCGAGCGCGGTCATGTCCGGCAAGCAGGTGATCCGTGCTTGGATCCAAGACGCTGTCATCGACGACGCCGTGACCTTCGTGACGGCTCGACTCGAATGGGAGCTCGAACACGGCGCGAGCAAGGCGAAAGGCTCGTCGGCAATGCTCTCCATCGGCGGCGGGCTGCACCGCGCGGTTCTCAAGCTCGACTCGAATCAACTCGAAGGAGTCAGTAGCGCCAAGCCGGCGACCCTCACCGTTCGCGTGATCGCCACCGACGGCGTCGGCAACTCGGGAGAGTCGGCTCCGCAAGTGATCCGGGTGAGCGCGCCGACGTTCTGATCCACCCGATTCAGTAGCGCACCACGCGCCGGCGCGGCGGACGGGAAGTCACCTTCTCGTGCGCCGCGTTTTTCGTGGTATCGTGCCGCACCGAAGGAGCTCCCGCCCATGTCCACCGCTGCCCTACCACGAATCATCGCGGTCGCCATGCTCACGCTGTTGATCACCTGTGTCGCCGTTTGGTGGTGGACCGGAGATCGCCTTCCGAAGCGAGTGCGGATCGCGACAGCCATCGAAGGCGGTCTCTACGCTCGATTCGGTCACGCGCTAGCCGAGGCGTTCGAACGTCGCACCGGCGTTCCGGTCGATGTCGTCAAGACGCTGGGTTCGATCGACAACGCGGAGTTGCTCGCCAAGGGCGAAGTCGATCTCGCCGTGATCCAAGACGGAACCTTGCGTGGCAGCGGCGTCCGCGTCAACGACCTCTCGCGACTCGCCCCGTTGTATCGCGAAGTGTGCCACGTGTTGGTGCCATCCGGCTGTGACATCGAGCACGTCGAAGATCTGACCGATGCTACCTTGCTCCTCGGGCCCGAGCGGTCTGGACTACGGCGAAGCGCGCTCCACCTGCTCGAACACTACGAAATAGACTCGAGCGACGCCCCGGTCAGTCGGCGCTACTTCGCCGACCTGCCGACCTTGGTGAAGAGCGGCGAGGTCGCCGGAGCCGTCGTGACCACCGGCGTGCTCAATCCTGATCTACAAGCACTCCTGCAGGGTGGCGACTTCCGCTTGCTCCCCATTCGCGACGCGGGCGCCATGGCGATTCACCACCCCTACTTCACCAGCTTCACCATTCCGCGCGGCCTCTACTCGAGTCGCCCGCCCGTGCCGCCCGCCGCCGTGCAGAGCGTGGCGACGACGTCGTTTCTGGTCGCCCGCAAAGACGCTCCGAGCACGCTCGTCTCCGAGACCTTGCAGTCGCTCTACCACTCCGACATTCGTGATTCGATCCCGACCATCATCACCGAACGCGACGCCCGACTGTCATCGCTCGAACGTTTCCATAGCGCGGCCCGCCGCTACTTCCACCCGTTCGGAGGACTCGACACGCTTTCCAACTTCATGGAGTCGCTCTCTGCTTTCAAAGAGCTACTCTTCGCGCTCGGCGCCGCCGGCTACCTTGTCTGGAGCCGTTGGCAAAGCGTGCGCAAGCGGGAACGGCTACTGGAACTGCAGACCGTGCACGAGCATCTCGACGAGTTCCTGGACGAAACGGTAAAGATCGAGCGCGCGCAAATGGACACGACCAGCGTCGACGCGCTGGAGGAATACCTCGACGACGTCACCCGCATCAAACTCCGAGCCATCGAAGAACTCACCCACGAAGACCTGCGCAGCGATCAAAGATTTGCGATCTTCATGACGCAATGCGCCGACCTCATCCGCAAGCTCCAGGCAAAGATCTCGATCTACTCTCGCCGCGGCGAGGTGTAGTCCCGCGGCGCCGACTTTCAGAAGGAGTCACGCTATGTCCTACTACGCAGGAATCGTCTGCCTCGTCCTCTCTCTGGCGTTCGCAGGATCCGCCTTAACCGGCCCGCCGCCACCCCCCGAAGCGAGCAAGGAGTACGCAACAGGGCACGCCTACGGCAAGTGGCTTCCCAGCGGGGTCATGCTCATGTTGGGGGTGTACTTCATCAATCGATCCAAGCGAAAGAAGCTGATTGGCACGGCCGGCCGTCGCTGAGTAGGTCTAGGACGGGCGTATCGTGGCGCGGCTCGAAGTTCAGTGGGTCGGGGATGGGATCGTCGTTGGCTCGCCGCCGACTTTGAGCCACGGGAGTGGGGTCGATCGCGGGCGCGGGGATTGGCGAACAAGCACGGGTGATAACGACGGACGGGCGCATCGGGGTCGTTCTGATCTGTTCCGGGCGAGGGGCAGCGAAGCATCACCGCCGATTCGGCGATTCTACCAATGCGATCGATTGCCCCAGTTGGCCTGATCGAGCGCAGCTACCAGACACGTGTCAGATCGATGGTGACATCGGGCAGACGGGTCCAGCAGACCGACTCGGTCTCCGTCCCGATGAGTTCATACGCCTCCGCCTGCCAACGGTACTGTTCAACCGCGTGAGCGTCCGGGTCGACGATCCAATACTCGGGAACTCCCGCGCGGCAATAGCGCTGCTTCTTGAGCGTGCGATCATTGTCTCGCGTCCCCGGCGAGAGGATCTCGACTACCAAGTCCGGTGCACCAACGATCTTCGAGGCGTTGATGATTGCGCGGCTCGCCTCCAAGACGACAACCAAGTCTGGCTGGATAACATCGTGACCCGATAGCTGCACGTCGATCGGGGCGTCGAACACCTCTCCGAGTCCGCTCTCGGTGATCAGCAAGAAGAGCTGGACGTAGAGTCTTCCCGAGATCCTTTGGTGGTACACACTCGGCGCCGGATTCACGAAATGCTCGCCGTCGATGATCTCGTGACGCAAAAGGTCCGGCGGGATCGCTGCGTAGTCCTCGTAGGTCCACTTGCGGCCGGAGCGAGAACGAACGGTCATGAGCCTCTCACCTTCAAGAGCTGTGCCAGTGGACTGTACGCTTTGCCAGCGTGTGCGTGTGATCGCCGGCGCGCTACAGTGTATCGGACCCGCGACACGTACGCAGGCATCATCCGTCGCGATCGAGGACGGTCGCCCGAGTGCGGGCTACTGAGACGAGCGTGTGGCCGACTTCGCGCGATGAAGACGATTCTCCATGCGATTCTCCATGACCAGGGCGTTCCCTTCGAGATTCTCCATGACCAGGGCGTTCTCTTCCGGACGACTATCTCCGCTTTCGTGAGCGTCGGCCGAATGCGAACGCCCTGGTCACGGATATCGCCGGGAGTGGGGTCGGTCGCGGGGGCGGCGGTTGGCGAACAAGCACGGGTGCCAACGACGGACGGGCGCATCGGGGTCGTTCTGATCTGTTCCGGGCGAGGAGCAGCGGGTGGGCCCTACTCCGTAGGACATCTAACGGATACGTGTTTGATGGCTCGGGCTATGTGATTCCTGCCGGATATCGGAATGGGTGATCTCGTCCGAGAGAGGTTTGACCATTTCCGATGTTTGAACCGCACTCAGATTCCACCAAACGGGCATCCAAGGCATCTGCGATTGCTTCGACGGAGTCACCTCGTCCGGACGAGTTTTCACCCGGCGCGGAAAGCTTGGACTCTGCGAAGTCCACCGAACGATCCCGCTACATTCCGAGTGAAACGCGTGAGCGAGCGCGTATCAAACGAGCGGTCCCCCAGATCTCGTCCAGGCGCGTCCAGGCGAGGTGTATGCCAACGACGAACGAACTAGACCTCGTCCAAACGAGATCATCGATTCCCATCCCCGGCAGGAATCACACAGCGGGCGCCCATTAGTGCGTCGTCCGTAGTACTGGTAATGGCCGCACGTGTCGCCGATCGATGAACCAAGACTCGATCACGCGGCTCTTCGCGGCGGAAGAGCCTACTCCGCGGCGCCCGCGCGGTAGAGCCCCTCGAGTCTTCCGACCATTTTCTCGCGGCCTTCGGATTCTCGAACGGCTCGATTGCCTCCGACGACCACCCACTCGCGCTCCGGTATTCATGCTAGGTAGGGTGCCGGTGGATCGATGGAGATCGACGATCGAGACTGGAGAAGTGACGTTTCGGAGCGATCGAACTCGACGGGCCACACGATCCAGATCGCGGCGACAACCCGAATCGCCCCGGCGCACGGACCAGTAAGTACGTACAGGCCAACGTCAATGTAGCAGGTATGGCGACTTGCGCGTGGTGGAGGTGCTGAGTACGGTTGCAGGCGGTTCAGCGGTGGGCTATTGCTTGGACAAAACCGTAATCGAAGCATCTAGTTTCAATCGACCTAGCACATCGATCGGGTCACCGGAATGCGTCCGATCTTGATCCGTCACGGGGAGCGTTCGGGGTTGTGCACATCCCGCAACAACAGGAACAGATTCCCGGGATCCCTGCGCATTGGCCCCGCCCCTACGGACAGATCGTCGATACGCAGTCGAGCGCGTCACTCGTTGGGTCCGGGCCACAGACCGGGAACGGGGGCGGCGGCATCGGTCCACTCGAGAACAGGAACGACAAGGCAGCGACGGCATCGGCGATGTCGATGGCACCGCTATCGTTCACGTCTGACGCGTCTTCGCACTGGGGTGGCGGGCCAAGGCTGAACAGCCATCCGAGCACGAAGATGGGATCTCCGACGTCGACGAGGCCGTCCGTATTGGCGTCAGCTCGCTTGAACTCGGGAGAATCCGGGAGGATGCCGAAGGCACCGAGGTACTCATGGATAATGGCTTCGTGGTCGGACCCATCGCCGATTCCCACGAACAAGTACGAGCAACAGATGATCGGCGCGTACAGTCCCACTGCTTTGTGAATCCCGCAGTCGTACCCGTAATCGTCATTGCTCCAAAGCACGCCGGCCTCGGCGACATCGGGGGCGAGATGATCGATCCAGCTGTTCTCTCCCGTGTAGTCTTGAGTCGTGTATCCGCTGAGATCGAGTCCGAGCCCGCTGTTCTTGGGGTTCAACACGAAGAGATCATCGCCACCGTCCGAAAGACCATCGACGCCGTAGATGTCATGGAAGCTCACCGCTGGGTCATACGCGAAACAGTCACCACCCTCGAGGTAGATTCGCCCTCCCCCGGCACTGTAGCTCACCAGGAAGTCGCTCTCTTCTGCCGTGAGTTGATGGTTGCCCGGGAACATGCCGAGGGCAACGAAACAAGCGTCGAACCCGACGATCTCCGTGGTCAAGAATTCTTGAACCGTGACGTCCAGTCCGGTGCTCGCGAGGGCAGCGACGATGGCTTCCGACCCGGAGCCGCTGGGATGCGCAAAGACGAGGACCGTACCCTCCAACATTCCGTCGTAGACCAACACTCCGCAGCTAGCAGCGGTGCTTGGGTAGCTGTCGAAGAGCCCCGTGACTTCATAGGTGCGCTGACCCAGCCCTACGGCGAGATCGACGTAGCTGGTCGACGCCCCAGGCAACGTGGCGAGGACGAGACCGTTGTCGGCGATCTCGACGGTGTCGTAGTCGTACGGGTTAGGATTCGTCCAAGAGAGAGTGACGTCGCCGGCCGCGAGTTGACAATCGAGGTCGGTCGGGGCAACCACCCCGACAAGATCGACGTCGCAGGAAACCGCGGCGCTGGATCCGAAGCCCACGGTGCCTTGAACAGAGTACTGGTAAGACTCGCCGGGGAGCGCGCTGAGGTCGTCGTATTGATCGTCGCCGCCCGGCAACGTTGCGATCACGATGTCGTTTCGTTGTACGGTGATGGTGTCGTAGGCATAGATCGTCGGATTGGTCCAAGCCAAGTTGACTTCCCCATGACCCGGATTGCATTGCAGATCGACGGGGCTCTCGACGCCAACGACCACGACCTCGCAGAAGCTCGCCGGGCTGACGTCACCGGCGATCACGCCCTGGACCACGTAGAAATAGCTGCCGACCGGGTCGATCCCGACGTCGTCGTAACTGGTCTCTCCACCCGTCAAGACCGCCACGAGATCGCCGGCCCGGATGACGTGAATCTCGTCGTACGCGGCACCATTTGACCACGACAGCGAGACGTCGCTGATCGCGGAGACACAAGCGAGACCACTGACCGGTTCGATCAGCGGAGACGTCACCGGAGTCGGGGCCAAACAGGGAAAGTAGATCTCGGTCGGACTGCCGGGTCGAAAGGTACTCAACCGCCCCGCCGTCAACTGCGGGGGCGAATCGGAGTCGAACCAACAGTTGTAGAGGGTCCCCCACCGCAATGCATTCGCGTCGTTGTTGGTGTCGAAGGTTTCGCACTGCCAGCTCGCGCCGGTGGCCGTACGCATGAACGACCAGTCCTCCACCGAATACGGCTCGCCACTGTGGGAGTCGACGTCGTGGAAGCCCTCAGCAGTCGTCGTAACCGCGACGTCCATCGGCAGCCACAGCGCTTGCACGGACATGTGCGAGTTGTGATTGTTGAGCGCGTACTCGTAGTGCCACGTCCCGTCGCCGTTGTCGGTCACGCGGTAGCCAACATGAACGCGCCCGTCACCGGGAATGTCGACGATCTCGATGGAAACCTCGGGATCACTCTCGCTCCAAGCGTAGATCGCGGGCAGCTCCCGAACCGTATCGCCAGTGAGACTCAGGGTGTATTCGGCATCGTCGGCGACGGTCGCCGGCCGGTACGACGCGTTGTTGCTCGCATTGCCCGCCATCGAGTCATCGTGCGAAACATAGTGACCCTCGGCAAAGTAGAGGGCGCCAACATGCAGAGAGGGATCGAGATCCGACCCAAGAATCTGAACTCGTCGCCCGATGATCGGCGCATAGGGCGGGGCGGACCAAGGGTAGGGAAACACACCGGTACTTGCGTTGACCTGCGACCGCGGCCCAAGGTTCGATTGGCTGCCGTTGTAGCCGGCACCGTAAGGATCCGAGCAGCCCACGCCGAGCGCGGTGCCGTCGGCCGCCGGGGTGCACGCCGAACAGAGACCGCCTTGCAGGGCTTGGAAACTGTGCTTGAGCCAACTCTGACCGATCTGCTCGATACGCCCATTCTCGAGGCGGTACACGTTCTGCGCGATGACCGGATGCTCGGGGTTGTATTGAATCCAACTCGCCTCTTCGTCACCGATGTTGCAAGCATCCGTACCGATCGAATAGGCCCAGATCCCCGAGCCATCGGTGCCGTAGCTGTTGGTGTCGAAGAGATTCCCAACGATGATATCGGGGCCGATGCCCTGCGCGAAGACCGGGGCCGCGCTGAACAGGCACAGAGCAATTGCAAGGGGTAGTTTCAACATGAAAGGCTCGTGTTTCAATGGCGTGCGTGAGGCTGCGGCAAGGCGCCAAGAGTGACGCCGACGCAGTCAAACTTCCAGACGGTGACTAGTCTACTCATCCCGCTTCACGGCGAAAAGAACTGGGTCTAATAGGCCGGAACCCGAGACCAGCTCGGCACCCCCCGAAGCGAGCAAGGAGTACGCAACAGGGCACGCCTACGGCAAGTGGCTTCCCAGCGGGGTCATGCTCATATTGGGGGTGTACTTCATCAATCGGTCCACGCGAAAGAAGCTGATTGGCACGGCCGGGCGTCGCTAACGACATCTAGGACGGGCGTATCGTGGCGCAATGCGCTCGTCTGAACCGCCGCGGGCGCTACGGCACTCTCCCGTCGAAGATGCTCCAGGCGCAGAGGCCAGAGACCATGGACTCACCTTCCGGGTCCGGGTCTGCACCTTCGGTAAACCAGAACTTGGCTTTGGCGCTGGTCACAACGATGCACACGTTCGGAAGACTCGGTGGTGGAACCGTGAAGGCTACTCCCTCAGCTCTTAGGGCCCGTTCGAAATGGGCTCGATCAAGGCCTAGTTCGACGACCCATGGATCCACTGGACACTCCTGGCCAACACTATTCAGGTGACCATGATCCGTGTGAATCATGCAGAGCGAGTCGGAAACGAAATGAAACTCGATCTCGGAATAGGTCCAGATTGTTGCAGTCGCCCGGGTCGGCCCGAACCAGGAGTTTGGGAATCCGAGAGTTTCTCTCACACTCAAACGCGACGCACCGAGTTCGATTGATCCGAAGCGTCCAAAGCGCGCGAACTCAAGAAGAGACACCGGCTCCATAGGAGAGCACTCGTTGGGGCCCAGCCCCACCTCTTCAACGGCGAGCGATAGGGCGACCCCCGACTCTGTCGACAACCGTGCGCCCTCGAACAATAGCAGCCAGCTAAGTCGCTCATTCGAATACAACAACGAGTCGCCATCCGTGAGCTTGGAAGACTCTCGGATTCGCATGGCCATATCGTCGGTTAGCTCTTCGCCGGTCAAAGGGATTCCAAGGAGTGGAGCGACATCGATGAGTTCACGAATGAGTGTCGGTAGGGAGCCGAGGAATACAGGAACGGGCTCACCCCATAGTTCGTCGGAGTGATCGGTCAGGATCGGCGTCGCGAATCCCCATGGCACAAAGACAACGCGACACGAATTCAGATTGAGGAGATTGAGCTGTGGCGACTTCGACGCGGCTCGTGCAACAGCTTGAAGGGCTCCTGCCGTGTCGTGATCGAGCGCGGATCGTCCGAAGAGAAAATTGTCATCGTAAGGATCCGGAGGGCTTACCGGATCGGCGTATTCCAGAACGTTCAGCCGCGAGAGCTCCGCATTGATCTTTTCGACACAGGACTCGGCCGCCGCGCGTGCTTCGTCAAGGTACGACTCCCGAACCCCAAGGAAGAAACTGACGTTCACTCTTTACACTCCGGGGACAAAGAGGAAGGGCTACTCGTGGCGTAACGCCGAGATCGGATCGAGGTACGCGGCGCGGCGCGCCGGGAAGATCCCGCTCACGATTCCAACCGCCATCGAGATAGACAGAGACAGCGCGATGCTATTGAACGTGATCTTCGCCGTCCAGCCGGTGAAGAAGATCAAGACCTGAACCAAGCCGAGGCCCAAGAGGATTCCGAGCACACCACCGAGCGTCGAGATGGTCGTCGTCTCGGTGAGGAACTGCGCCAGGATGTGGTGGCGCTTCGCCCCGAGGGCTCGCCGGATGCCGATCTCCTTGGTTCGCTCGGTCACCGTGGCCAACATGATGTTCGCGATACCGATGCCGCCGACGAGTAGCGAGATGGAGGCGATGGCGACCAGCGCCATGTTGAACACCTGCTGAGTCTTTCGTCGCTGCGCGAGCGCCTCGAGTGGGACGACGATGTCGTAGTCGCGATCTTCGTGATTGATGGCGAAGATGCGTTCGAGCATGCGGGCGACGATGAGCACATTGTCGAGGTCAGTCACTTCGATCACGATCTGACTGAGCTCGATGTCGGTCGCTTCGAAGGTACCGCTCGAACGAGAGATCGATCGAGTGCCGTGACGTCCGAGGATCGTTTGGTAGGGAACGTAGATCTCGCTGTTGGAAGAGTCGATGGCGAGCGCTTCGCGCGCGTAGCCACGGAACTTATCGTCTTCGAGGATCCCGATGATTTCGTACGCCTGGTCTTCCCCGAGCTGAATCGTCAAGCCGATCGGATCGCCGAAGATGCCGAGGCTCTTCAAGAGTCCGGCGCGCAGCACGCAGACTCGGGCGAGTTCTGCCCCGTCGACTCCGGTGAGGTCTCGGCCCATGGCGGTTCTGAGATCGAACAGCGACATGTATTCTGGCTGCACCGCGTAGATCGTTGTTTCGACCTTCTTGCTGCCGAACCACGCTTGCTTCCGGCTCATATGTACCGGGATCACGGACTTGAGCCCCGGCACCGTCGACTTGATCTGTTTGAAATCCGTAAACGTGATCCCGTACTGAGAAATCCACGACCGCTGCTCGTTGCCCTTGTTGGTCTCGGGCGGCTTCACCGAGTTGACGATCACGTTCTGAATCCCCAGGCGACCGATCTCTTCGAGGATCTCTTGCTCGGCTCCGGCGCCGAGCGCCAGCATGGCGATGACCGAGCCGACGCCGAAGACGACGCCGAGCGTGGTCAGGAAGGTCCGCAACGGATACCCGAGCAGGTTGGTCACGCCGAGCCGAATCAGCTCGATCTGCTTGGACCTGATCATGGCCGCTCCACGTCAAACATGAGACCGTCGCGCATGTTCACAGTTCGTTCGGCGCGCATCGCCACTTCGGGATCGTGCGTGATCATGACAATGGTGCGTCCTTCGGCGTGCAGCCGCTCGATCAACTCGAGGACTTGGTCACCCGTCTTGGTGTCGAGGTTTCCGGTCGGCTCATCGGCGAGCAACATGACCGGTTCGTTGACCAGCGCCCGCGCGATCGCCACCCGTTGACGCTCCCCACCCGAAAGCTGCGGCGGCTTGTGGTCGAGACGGTGGTCGAGTTGCACAGAGGCGAGGAGCTCTCGGCAACGCGCGGTCTTGGTCGAGGTGACGTGCGGACCGTAGAGTAGCGGCACCTGAACATTGTCGAGTACGTTCAACGCGGAGATCAGGTTGAAGCTCTGGAAGATGAACCCGATCTCTTCGTTGCGGATCGTCGACAACTCGTCGTCGTTGAGCTTGGCCACGTCACGACCGGCAAGAATGAACTCACCGGACGTCGGTCGATCCAGGCAGCCGAGTAGGTTCAAGAGCGTGGACTTGCCCGACCCGGACGCGCCGGTGATGGCGATGAACTCCCCCCGCTTGACATCGAGGTTGATGCCCTTCAGGACGTGGAGTCGGATTTCTCCGTCGCCGTAGTATTTGTGGATCTCGCGCAGCGAGATGACAACGTCGTCGGTGCTCACAGCTCTTAGTTACCCGGCCTTCCGCCGCCGCTGCGATCGCCTCTGCTGCCGCGACTACGTTCGCCGCCGGACGAGCCACCGCTTCTACTCGGACGACCCTCCCCTGCGGGGCGCTCACCGCGACCACTCCACTGGGACCCGCGCTTGGCACGGTCGCCGCCACCCGCCTGGGCGCCGTCACTTCCGCCCGCGCCACGTCGGCCGCGCTTGGAACTGCCCGCCGGCTTGGACGGCGCTTCGTAGCCGGAGTCTTCGGCATCCGCGTCTTCAGGGTCAGAGTCGGGGATGACGCGGTCTGCTTCTTCCGCGTCGTCGGCGTCGTCCTCTTCGTCGAGGACTTCCGCCTCGCCCGGCTCGGGCGCGTACAACAGCACTTCATCGTTCTCGTCCAAGCCCCTGACCACTTCGACGTAGCTCTCGTTCGCTCGGCCGAGCTTGACGCGAACCCGCGTCGGCCGCCCCGAGATCCGCTTGTACGCGTAGAAACGTCCGTCACGCGGATGCACCGCCTGCAGCGGAACGAAGAGAACGTTGGTCACCGTGCCGAGATCGAGCTCAACTTCGGCCGTGGTGCCCGGCTTGAGGACCGATTGTCCCGACTCGAGTCCAACCTCGACGTCGAACCGGCGGACGCTATCGCCGTAGCGTCGATTACCCGCGTTGGCGACCGAGCCGATACGAAGCACCTGGCCACCATAGGATTCGTTGCGCTTGATCTCCGAACGAACGATCGCACGCCCACCTTCGGACACCTTCGAGATGTCCGCCTCGTGAACCTTGACCACGGCGAGCATTCGCGTCGGGTCGGGGATCGTCAAAATGGTGCGGTTCGGCCACACCTCGGCGCCGACCTTGATCTCTTCGGCGCGACGCGAGTTGTCAGGGTCACCGTAGAAGACGGTACCGCCCCGCTTCGATCTCAACGTCATGTGGTTGATGTCGTCGTTGGCCCGCTTCAATCGCTCGGTAGCCGCTTCGAGGCTGCGAGTCTTCTGACGAACGAGCGCCTTCTTGCCTTCGAGACGCGCTTCCGCCTGCTTGTTGGCGCGATCAACGTTGCGCTCGGCCTCGGTGACCGCCGCCTTCTTCTCTTTCAGGTCGAGCGGGTACTGGTACTCCTCGTACAGCGCACTGGCGAGATTCGCGGACTCGAGGTCCTGCTCGGCGGTGTCTCGCTTCAGCTCTTCTTCTTTGTATTGGTCTTTGGTGATGAAGTCTTTCTCCAGCATGTCGGGCAAAGTTTCGAAACGAAACTCCGCTCGCTCGACGTCGATCTTCGCCTTCTTGATGGCGAGTAGCAGGCGACGCCGCTCTTGGCGCACATCGCCCTCTTCGTACTTCTTCAGCGAGACTACGGCTACCTCGTGTGCGAGGTTCGCCTTCTCGGTGTCGGTAAGGTTCTGCGCCGTCTGGATAGTCACTTCGGTGTCGGCCGCTTTGAGTTCGGACTCGAGTTGGATCACCTTGTTGTCTAGCTCTTCGATCTCTTTCTCGAGGTCGGTCTTGTCGAGTTCGACCAAGATCTGCCCCGGCTCGACGCGGGCGCCCTCTTCGACCAACCACTCGATGCGCGCGCGCCCGCTGATCTGCGAACGAACCGCTTGCGCGTCTTGGGTCTTGAGGGTCCCTCGCTCGGTCAGGGTCATCGGGATGTCACCGCGCGATACGGTGTAGTAGCCCTCTTCCTCGCTGGTCGATTCCGCCTCGGTCTGTTGCCAAGGCTTCCAGTAGAACGCGCCCGCCGCGAGTCCACCGATGACCAGTATTGCGATGACGATCTTCATTCCTGGACCTGTCCCTCTTCGTCGACGAAGAGTATTCCCACCACTCGGAGTAGCTCTAACCGGTTCACTTCGTAGTCAGCCATTCGCTGCAACTGATCGTTCTTCGCCGTGGCCAGCTCATCTTGAGCTTCGACCACGTCTCGGTTGGTCACCGTGCCCGCTTCGAGATCGATCTGCGCCTTCTCGGCGCTGAGTTCGAACGAACGAATCTCCTCGATGCCGATGCGGATCTGCTCGCGACTGCTCCCGAGACCGAGCAAGGCGTCGCGAACTTCGGTGATGACGTCGTCTTCAGATTCGTCGAGCCCGCGTCGAGCCCGCGCAAGCTGAATCATGGATGTACGGTACGTGTTCCGCTCGCGCTTACGATCGAGCGGAATTTCCAGCGTCGCACTCACGGTCACCAGATCGGTGTCGTAGTAACGGAGGCGGCGAAAGCTGCGATCTTGCTCCGAATCGACCGCGTAGCTGACCCCGAGGTCCAAATTCGGCAGGAGCCCGTTACGCGCGATCCGCACGGCGCGCTCCTGGTCCTCGAGTTGTTCGCGTTCGGTCACCAGATCGAGCCGATTCTTCAACGCCGCCGCGAGCGCCCTCGACGTGTCGACCTCGAGCATCGTCGGCTCGGGAATCTCGTCGGCGACGTCGAACGTCACGTCGATCGGCAGCCCCATGCGAATCTTGAACCGGTCGAGCGCAAACGCGTAACGCTGCTCAGCGGACAGCGCCGTCGATTCGGCGCGCAACAGCGATTGCTTGGCGCGCAGGGAGTCGAGTTTCGATCCGCGACTGGCGTTGAACAATGCCTCGGCCTGCTCCAGCGCTCGCGCCTGCTGAGTGATGCGGTCGCGCGTGTTCTTGAGCTGCTTCTTTTGCGTCACCAACCCGTAGTAGTCTCGAATCACGGAGACGACGAACGATTGACGGAACAGCTCGAAGGCGCGCGCGTCGTACAGCAGCTCGCGTTCGGCTTGCGTCAGCGTCTCGAACGCAACCTCGTGGCCCGCCCCGCGAAGGAGCGGTTGCGTCAGCGAGATCGAGCTGGAGAGCGACGAGGTCTGGTCGCGTCCGTCCGTACCTTGGCTGCGGACGATCGAGGCGGTCGAGTCGACGTTCAGTTCCGCGCCCGTCGAGAAGAGCTGCGTGCCACCGAGTGAGAGGCTCGTCACGTCGCCGTAGCTGCGGCTCTTGCCGTCGGTGCCGTTGTACGAGACCGACCCCGAAAACACCGGCCGAAGGAAGTCGCGGCGGGTGAGGCCCAGGCTCAGCGACTGAATGAACAGCGTCTCACGCTCGATCTGGTAGTCGCGGTTGTATTCTGTGGCGATGCGGATCGCCTCGCGGAGGGTCAGAATCTCGGGAAGGTCGATCGGTGACTGGCGTTGGGGACGTTCCACGGGATCCGACAACGGATCGACCAGCTCGTCTCGCCGGAACAATTCGACTTGTCGAGTCTTCTCCGCCTGGATGGCGTACGCCTCCCGGTCGGTGGCCTGCCGCCGAGGATGGATACACGAGGTCGTCAAGAGGGCAAGCCCCACGAGGCTCGCCGCCGCCCACTGGTGTCTCAAGCTTTGTATCCCCCGCTGACGCGCTGTGATGAACTCCGCCCATGCCTCCCGCGGACGATCGAGTCCGATCGGTCGAGGTGATTCGTGGACGGCCGGAAACTCGTCGGTCGGATCCCCGGAATTGGAGCGTCGCGATGATAGAACATCGCCCCAATCCTGCAATTGCGCTTACCGCGGTCGGGGCGAGGCGGGTGATCGTCTTTGTAGATCGCTGGAAACGGGGGCCCATCGGAGCACTTCGGTGGCAATCGGCTTCGGCGCGGGGGGCGAATTATCCATCCACTTCGCTCGCGTCGTGATTCGAGAAAACGACGCCAACCGGCCGAGTGGGTCACCATAGCCCCGAATTTGCCCCGCCATGTGGCTATAGGACGAGATCCGCGGAATTATCGCTCTTCCTTGCGCGCCAACAACTTGTACTCTCTTGCGCCCCGGGTCACGTAAGATCCGGGCTAAGGAAACACGATCGACGCGGACGATAAGTGGAGTGCTGATTCGATGCCCGCTGCACGATGTCCGGAAGCCATCATTCCGGTCTCGTTGTCCCGGATCGTGCCGAAAGGAATGTAGTTCTGTGAACGAGTACTGGCAAGCCGAGGAAATCGCGTCGTTCTGTTTCTGTTACGACAGCACGTGGTTTCAAATGAAGTGTGACGACCCGAGTGCCAACACCTGGGAGATCTGCACCGTGGAGGTCGAGAACGGCCTCCCTAACGAGATGACGCAGAACTACTACAACGAGGTCAATCTCGAAACCATGCTGGAATCGGTCCAGTGGAGTGGTTCCGAGTTCGAGGCCCAAGTCGCTACTCTGTTGACCAAAACCGACTAAAGCGATCGACACATACTGATTTGAGCAAGCCCCGCCTACGAATCTCGTGGTCGGGGCTTGTTTTACGTCCACGGCCGGACCAGAGGCGCAACGCTGGACTCTGCGCGGCCCCGAAGCTACCGTGGTGGAACGAAGGGACCCGACCATGCCACGACTCCGCTTGCTGCTCGCAGCCACGATTCTGGCGGCCGTGATCACCGGTGTCACCGGCTGCTCCACCGTTCAGTCGATCTCTACGACGGGTGAGTACTTCGGAGGCTCACGGGCGGACCTCGCCTATTTCGGTGAGCCCGAGCACTTCGACGAATCGATCGCGATCTTTGGCTTGATCGATTTCCCGTTCAGCGTCGTCGCGGACACGCTGGTGTTTCCGGTGCAGTTCGTGGCCTTCCTGACCACCGTCCCCGGTGGCGGTGATCCGGACGACGGTCGTCCCGAGGACGGTCATCCTGAGAACGGTGCAGATCCCACCATGATCGACGAGCCGAGCGCGGTTCACGCTCCGGGCGTCGTACTCGCGCTGAACGGCGCTCGCTAGCGTCCGTCGCCTTAGCAGCTCAGCTAGAGCGAGCATCCCGTTCGAGCTACAATCGCCGCATGACACCCGCCAATAGCAAAGATCTGTCGCGCCTCAGTATCGACCGATCGTCGCCACCGGACCCCGGGCGACGAGGCGCAAGCCCCCTGCTCTGGTTGATCGTTCTACTCCTGGTTGGATACCTGGGCTGGGAGCGCTTCGCACGGACCGACGACTCCGTCGAGGTCACGTTCGCCCGGGTTGTTCGCACGGGCGGAGCGCAGGCGGCGAAGGGTGGAATCACCGCCAACGGATATGTGATCGCCCGTAAACGCGCTGCGATCTCCACCGAGATCCAAGGGCGACTCATTCAGCTCGAAGTCGAAGAGGGAGATCGCGTCAATCAGGGCGACCTGCTGGCGAAGCTCGATACGCGCCAGCTCGAGGCGAGCGCGGCGCAAGCGCGGGCCGACGTCAAGCGGCAAGCGGCCCAAGTCAAACTAGCCGAGCTACGCTTGGCGCGAGCGGTCAAGCTCGGTGAGACGGGCAACTCCTCCCAGGAAGACATCGACACCGCGAACGCCGAACTCGACAGTGCCAACGCGACCACAGAGTCGTTGGCGGCGCGAGTCCGCGAGATCGAAATCATGATCGAGAACTCGTCGGTGTTCGCGCCCTTCACCGGAGTCGTGATCCTGAAAAACGCCGAGATCGGAGAAGTTGTCTCGGCGCTCGGCGCGGGAGGCGGCGGAAACTCTCGGGGTGCGGTGGCCACCGTGGTGGATTTCGAAACTCTGGAGATTCAGGTCGAACTCGCGCAGACCTCGCTCGCGATTGCGCAGGTCGACGCCCCGGTTCACGTCTACCTCGACGCCTATCCGAAAGATCGTTACCGCGGCCGTGTTCGTCAGATCTGGCCGACCGCGGATCGTCAGAAGGCGACGGTCGAGCTACGAGTCGCACTGCTCGAACGCGACGATCGAGTACTGCCCGACATGGGCTGCCGTGTCGAGTTTCAACCACCCGAAACCACGAGCGATGAAATCCCACGCATCTTCGTGCCGGCGCGAGCCGTCATTCCCGGATCGCCGGCGCAAGTGTTCGTCGTGGAAGACGGTCGCGCTATTCTCAAACTCATCGGTGTGAGCGGCGAAGAAGAGAATGGACGCCTCGCGGTGTCCAACGGATTGACCGGTCGCGAAATCGTCGTGATCGACCCCCCCGCGTCGTTGCGTGACGGTGACGCCGTCCGAGACGGTTCCGCCGTCAAAGAATAGGAGTGAGCGAGCGATGATCTCGTTCGAGAAAGTCTGCAAGACGTATCGGCGTGGCGGTGAAGAGCTCCGGGTACTCGCGAGTCTCGATCTCGAGATTCCGGCCGGCGACTTCGTCGCTCTGATGGGGCCGAGTGGCTCGGGGAAATCGACAATTCTCAACTTGGCCGGCGGACTCGACACCGCAGACTCCGGCACCGTCTCCGTCGCTTCGGAAACGCTGAATCGCATGTCGAGTAAAGCGCTCGCCCAGTGGCGCGCCCGTCACACAGGATTCGTGTTTCAGTCGTTCAACCTGATCCCGGTGCTCAACGCGGTGGAGAACGTGACGCTGCCTCTGCTGAACACTCCGCTCAAGGGCGCCGAACGTCGCAAGCAGGCGGAGTATGCGCTCGGCATCGTCGGATTGAGCGATCGTCTAAAGCATCGCCCTGCACAACTGTCCGGGGGTCAGGAACAGCGCGTGGCGATTGCACGCGCCATCGCAACCGACCCCGACGTGATCTTGGCCGATGAGCCGACCGGAGACCTCGACCGAGACACGGCGAACGAAGTGATGGAACTGCTCGTGCGTCTCAACGAAGAGCTGGGCAAGACGATCTTGATGGTGACCCACGATCAGGTGGCGGCCGATCGGGCGAAGCGCACGCTTCACCTCGACAAGGGCGAACTCGCCGACGGGAGTGCAGCGTGAGTGGTACGCCTTGGTTTCTCGTGCGCAAACACCTGCGCGTGCATTGGGTGCGCACCACGTTGACGGTGACGATCGTTTCGGTCGCGCTGCTCTTGTTCTGCATTCTCACGACCTTCGTGACAAGCTTGACGGCGGCCGTCGACCAAGCGGCGAGCAACCGTATTGTCGTTCAGTCCGCGGTGTCGCTGTTCGTGGAACTCCCGCTCGACTACCACGGCAAGATCGCCAACGTTCCCGGAGTGGAGAGCGTCTGCAAGTTGCAGTGGTTCGGAGGGTACTACCAAGACGAGAAGAACTCGTTCGCTCAATTCGCGATCGATGACGAGGTGTTCTTACAACAGTACGAGAACGACCTCGAGATCATCGACGCTCCCCCCGGCGACGGGTCGTTACTCGATCGAGTCCGCACCGCGATGCGAGCCGATCGACGGGCGGCCATCGTCGGCGAAGGGTTGGCCGACAAGCACGGCTGGAAGATCGGCGATCCCGTGCCCTTGACGGGTAAGATCTTTCCGAAGAGTGACGGCTCGGCGTGGGACTTCACGGTCGTCGGGATCTACATCCCCAAGCGGATGAACGTCGACGATCAGACCATGTACTTTCGCTTCGACTACTTGGAAGAGACGCTGACCCAAGAGCAAGACCAACCGATCGGTTGCGGTACGTTCTTCGTGCACGTCGCGCCGGGGCACGCCATCGACGAAGTCATCGCCAACATAGACGCACTGTTCGTCAACGGTCCGCAGAAGACGCTCACTTCGACTGAGGCGGCGTTCTCCGCCGGGTTCGTCTCCATGTTCGGCAACTTACCGCTCTTCTTCGGTACGATCGGGGGCGCGATCGTTTTCGCGGTACTGTTCTCGGTGGTCAACACCATGCTGCTCGCCGCGCGCCAGCGCATTCGCGAAGCTGGGGTCATGAAGGCGCTCGGCTTCACCAACCGTACCGTGGCCACCCTGATGCTCGTCGAGTCGGTGTCGATATGCGTGATCGGTGGCCTAGTCGGCACCGGCCTGGCGTGGGTCCTCTCCGAGGGGATTCGCGGAGTTGTCTCGGTCATGTTCCCGACCTTCGCCGTCGCCCCCCAGACCATGCTGATCTCCTTGGGGATGTCACTCACCATCGGGTTACTCGCGGGGCTGGCGCCGACCGTCATGCTCGCGCGGTTGAAGCCCGTCGAAGCGTTACGGAGCGAAGGCTGATGGGTCTCCCAATCGGATACTCGGCGAGAAACCTGACGGTCCGCCGGTCCTCCACCGCACTCACCGCCATCGGGATCGCGCTGACCGTCGGCGTGTTCACCGGCGTCGTCGCGTTGTACCAGGGGTTCGTCGATCTCTACCGGCCGCGCGGCAGCGAATCGGCCGGCATCTATCTGCGGCCCGGGGCGAGCTCCGAAGGTGAATCCGGAGTCACGCGAGAACAAGCGAACATCATCATCAAGGGCGCGGACGAGATCGCCAAGAATGCCAACGGAGAACCGCTGGCGGCGGCCGAAGTCTACCTCGCCGTCTACATGAACAAGCTATCGGGTGGACGCACCAACGTTCCGCTGCGTGGCGTGCAACGCATGTCGTTGGAGCTTCACGCTTCCGGAAATTTGGATCTGCTCGAGGGGCAGTGGCCGACGTGGGGCGCAAACGAAGTCGTCGTCGGCGCCGGCATCACGGGGCGCATCGAAAACTGCCGAGTGGGAGACACGATCCGACTCAACCTCACCGACTTCAAAGTGGTCGGTATGTTCGAGCACGACGGCATGTACCGCGGCGAGATCTGGGGCGACGCCGAAAACATGATGACGGCTCTCGAGCGACCCGTCTTCCAACGCATCATCGCGGAGTGCAAGCCCGGTACCGACTTCGAAACCCTGGGGGCAACCTACCGCGACAACAAGCAGACGCCGCTCAAATTCATCTCGGAGCGTGAGTACCTGAGCAGTCAGACGACCATGCTCGGCCCGACGCTTCTCTACCTCGCCGGCGGGCTCATTGTCATTATGGGTACCGCGGCGATTCTCGGAGCCATCATCACCATGCTCGCCACCGTCACCGCGCGTACGCATGAAATCGGCGTTCTGCTCGCGATCGGTTTCCCCCGCGGCAGCGTGTTCCGTGCATTCCTCATGGAATCCTGTTCATCGGACTGCTCGGTGGGGTTCTCGGCGTGATCATGGTCGCTCCGTTTCATGGCTATCAGATTGGCGCCATGAACTGGAACACCTTCACCGACGTCTCGTTCGCGTATCGCCTGACGCCCGGCCTCATCGCGTCGTCGATTGGAGTCGCAGTTCTGCTCGGCGCGGTGGGCGGGACCATTCCCGCAATCGTGGCGTCACGTATGAAGCCGGTCGACGCGCTTCGGCACGGTTGAAACGAGGAATCATGGCGGATCTCGATCACTACGCTTACGGCTCGGCGCGCGCGCTAGTGGCGCTCCATGATCGTCACTTGCGATCGTTCATGTCACGCTGGCACCACGCCCACGCCTCTGGCGTGACGCTGCCGACAACCGAAGACCCCGACTGCGAGACACTCGAGTCGCTGCTCTTTCACGTGCTCGGGTGCGCGGGCGGCTACATGGTTTGGATCTGCAAACAACTCCAGCTCCCCGATCCGGAGATCGACCCCGCTCCGACCCTCGACACCATCGTCGAGCAGGCGGACCAGTACTTGGAGCACGTGCTCGAGCGGTGGCGACTCCCCCTGGCCGCGGTCCCCGGTGAAGCGTTCGATCGACCGACGTACCCCTCCTCTTGGGGCGTCGACTACTGCATCGACGCTATGCTCGAACACGCGGTCATGCACGCCATTCGTCACGAATTGCAGATCGAACGTGCCTCGGGCTAGCTAGTTGCCGTTCAGTGGTTCGCCGAGCCGTCCCAGCCGTCTCGACTTGTCGGGTCGCGCCGATATCGTACGGATTCCCTCAAGACCTGCGGAGCAAGCTCATGACTCGTTTCGTCCTCGCCGCTGTGTTCGGTGCCCTCTTTACGATTTCGTCTGGCATCTGGCCCACTGCGTTCAGCGACGCGCAAGTTCCCACCGACCACGCCGACACGACTCAACAGGCGAAGGCTCTCGAAGAGGCGCTGTCCAAGTCCGGGGACAACCGCGCGCAACTCGTGGCGGCCCTCGCCGCGTGCACTCCCCGCGAGCGCCGCGGCATGGAGTTCCTGATCGCCAACATGCCGCGCAAGGATCGACACACGTTGACCTCTGAGTTCCTGCTCGCCCACGTGCGTCAAGCGTACAAGACGTGGGACTCGGTTCCGTGGCGGGACTCGGTCCCGGAAGAGGTTTTTCTCAACGGGGTGTTGCCGTACGCGAACGTGAACGAGCGTCGCGATGAATGGCGCACCGACTTCAATACTCGATTCAGCGGTCACGTCTCGAACGCGAAGTCGCCCGGCGAAGCGGGAGTGATCCTCAACCACAAGATTTTTGGCGAAGTCGGAGTCAAGTATTCGACGAAGAGGCCGAAGGCCGATCAAAGCCCGTACGAATCGATCGAAGCGGGACTCGCATCGTGTACCGGCTTGTCGATCTTGCTGATCGACGCGTGCCGGGCGGTCGGTGTCCCCGCACGCTTAGTCGGAACTCCGCGCTGGTCTGACAACAGTGGCAACCACTCTTGGGTCGAGATCTGGGACAACGGAGGTTGGCACTTCACGGGAGCAGCCGAACAATCCGGCGACGACTTGGATCGCGGCTGGTTCGCGGGACGCGCGAAAACCGCACAGCGCGATCACCGCTTGCACGCCATTTACGCCGTCAGCTTCCGCAAGACGCCGCTCAACTTCCCGCTGGTTTGGAACTCGGAGTTCGACGATCTGACCGGCGTCAACGTCACCGATCGCTATACACAACAGGGCGAAACGGTCCCGGACGGCAAGATCCGGGTTCGATTTCGGCTACTTCGCGCCGATGGGCACGCCCGCCGGGCCGGCAACGTCGCGGTGCTCGACGAAGGCTCCGAAGTTTTCGCCGGTGTGACGAAGGATGAACGGTTCGACGCCAACGATCACGTCACGGCGATCTTGAGCCCCGGTACCTACACCGTTCGAGTCGATGCCGATGGGCACGTCGTCAGCGAAACAGTCGTCGCCGAGCGAGACGAGCAACTCGTCACGCTTAGCCTTCCCACGCCGAAATCGGACAAGCCAGCGGCCGACGCGACGTCTCTTCGCTTGGCCGAACTGCGATCCTACCTCAAGGTTCCGCGTGACCAGCGGCCGGCGCTGACGGACCAGCCCTTTGCTACCAAACCGCTCACTCGGCAGGAAGCCGACACCGCCGCCGCGCTCCTCTGGGCAGATCTCGCGACGCACATTCGTGAGTCCCGCGCCGCGGAGATGAAGGACCGAGTGCTGCGTCACCGCGACCAGGCGATGCCGTTTCACTACGAAGTATTTGGAGAGGCGCCTGCCGGCGGGCGCAGTTTGTTCATCTCGATGCACGGCGGCGGCGGTGCGCCGAAGCGCGTGAATGATCAACAGTGGGAGAATCAGAAGAAGCTCTACAAGCCAGCCGAAGGCGTCTACCTCGCGCCACGCGCCCCGACCGACACGTGGAATCTGTGGCACCAAGCGCACATCGATCCCCTCTTCGACCGCTTGATCACCAACCTAGTCTCGTTCGAAAACGTCGATCCGAACCGCGTCTACCTGATGGGCTACTCGGCAGGCGGCGACGGCGTCTACCAACTAGCGCCGCGCATGGCGGATCGCTTGGCCGCCGCCGCCATGATGGCTGGCCACCCGAATGAAACGTCTCCACTCGGATTGAGGAACTTGCCGTTCACGCTGCATATGGGTGGAGATGACAAGGCGTACCGGCGCAACGAGGTCGCGCGGGAGTGGAAGAAGAAGCTCTCCGACCTCCGTGACGGCGATCCCGAGGGCTATCTGAACTGGGTCGAAATCCACGAAGGCAAGGGACACTGGATGGACCGTCAGGATGCCGCCGCAGTGCCGTGGATGGCGAAGCACACACGCCAGGTCGCTCCCGCCAAGGTCGTCTGGGTCCAGGACGACGTCACGCACCCGCGCTTCTACTGGCTGTCCGTCGCCAAGCCGAAAGCTCGATCGCAAATCACAGCCGAAGTGAAGAAAGGAGATGCTGGCCCCCGGATCGAACTCGATCTCCAACACACAGCGACCATCGCCGTGCGATTGACCGACGACCTACTCGACCTCGACCAACCGTTCTCGATCACGACCGGTGGACGTTCACTCTTCTCGGGCAAGGTGACACGAACGATCGCGACGCTGTACAAGACTCTTCTGGAGCGCGAGGATCCTCAAGCGATGTACTCCGCCGAAGTAGAGCTGATCGTCGAGGTCTTGGACGCGAAGTAACCGGGGAGTCGAGTCGCTCGATGGGGGTCGCACTAGCCGTGAGTGGTCTCGGACTCGGCGCGCTGTTCACTGCCGAGTTGTTTCGCGACTTCGTTGACGAGCGTGGACCGGTCGATCGGCTTCGACAGGTAGCCGTCGCAGCCCGCCTGGCGACTCTTCTTCCGGTCCGAGTCCATCGCGTTCGCAGTTACCGCGACGATCGGTCCACCGTAGCCCGCCTCTCGCATGAGACGGGTTGACTCGTACCCGTCCATGACCGGCATCGATACGTCCGTGAGAACGAGATCGTACGGTCGCCCTTCGCGCAACGACTCCACGACGGCATCGAGAGCAATCTTCCCGTTCTCTGCACACTCGACCTCCACCCCAGTCTTGGCGAGAAACGCACAGATCAAACGCCGATTGTCGACTCCGTCCTCGGCGAGAAGGACTCGCCCCGACAGTTGCTCGGTGCCGGTCCGGGCGACGGGCGCCGAACCGGCGGCCACGCGAGGCTGTTCCACGGGCATCGAGTTGACGGGGGCGACAGACCCGTCGATCAGACTATCGGTCTCGGCCAGCGGCGCTACCACGGTCGCGCGAAACCGCGTCCCGACTCCAGGAGCGGATTCGACCACGACCAAGTCTCCGCCGAGGGCCCGGGCCAATTCCCGGCTGATCGATAGCCCAAGTCCGGTGCCGCCAAAGACTCGCGTTGTCGACTCGTCCGCCTGCGAGAAAGACCGGAACACAAGCGCAGCTTGCCCCGGCGTCATGCCGATCCCGTCGTCGACAACATCGATGATGAATTCGACCTGCAACTCTCGCTGCAGCGCCTCGATCTCGACCACCACTTGCCCCCCGGCGGCGAACTTCAATCCGTTCCCGACGAGGTTGATGATGATCTGGCGCAACCGAGTCGGGTCCGTTCGGATCAGAGCAGGCATGGAATTCTTGTAGCGAATGGAGAAGTCGACATCGTTCTCTTCGATGGGTGCAGCCAGCAAGGATTCGACGTCTTCAACGATCGCTACGATCGAACACGGCAGGGCTTCGACTTTCAACTGCCCGGCTTCGACCTTGGACAGATCGAGAATATCGTTGATCAGTGAGAGCAAGTGCCGCCCGTTGCGACGAATGGTCTCCGCCGCCTCGACCTGAGACACGCCCCCCAACTCGGGATCGAGAATGATCTCGGCGTATCCGAGGATCGCGGTCATGGGCGTGCGAATCTCATGACTCATGTTCGCAAGGAATGCACTCTTCGCGACACTCGCGGCTTCGGCTTCGTCGCGCGCCTTGACGAGCTTCGACTCCGAGCGAGACAAGTTGTCGCGGGCGGCCCCCACGGTCTGGGAAAGGTGCTCGAATTCGATGCAGGACATACCCGGAATTTCGGCCTGCATGTTTCCCGCGCCCAGCTCTTCTGCAAACTGAGCCAAGCGACGCAAGGGATCGTTGACGATCCGCTGGATCAACAACGCGAGAAGACAGCCGAGCACGAGAAACGTGAGAAGTGCGTCGATCACGAGCGACGACGCCCGGGAGCGAACGTACGCCTCCGCTCGAGCCGACGAGACCCCGATGACGAGTTCGCCCAATGCGGAATCGTCGTCGTCAACGTGAATCGGTGATCGGTGGACGTCGATGTCACCCGTCTTCGCGCCCGCCTCCGCCTTTCCTTGCGATTCGGCCGAACCTAGTGGGTACTGTGCCACGACCCGGCCGTCACTTCTCAGCACGTACGCAAACGTAATGTCGCCACCCTCGTCGACGAGCATGGCTACGTTGGTCTGAAGCACCGGGTAGTCGGCGACGAGCAGAGGCTCGACGCACGACGCCGAGACCGCCCTCGACAACGTGGTCGCAGAGGAGTCCAGCTGCTCCATGAGAACACGACGCTCTTCGGCTATTGACCGAGAGTTCGATATCAGAAGAACGACGGCGAGAATGGCCGTCGAACCGCCCACCAGCTGTATGCCGATGTGGCGATGGATCCAACGAGAACGAATCGTCACTTGGCGTCTTGTCCGCCCGAAACTTCCTTCGGTGAGAACTTCTCGGACTGCTCCATTCCGATTCGCACGAACTTGTACTCCTCGTCGGACGTCGGAATGAACCCGGACGCCTTCAACTGCTTCAGCGCGTCCTCGTCCTCGAGATCGAGTAGCCCCTGTCGAAGGTTCTGCAAGACTTCCGGATCGAGTCCTGCTCTCGCGACCCACGGCTTGGTGACATTTTCGAAGGTGTGGAGGACTCGCAGTTTCCCTCGGGAGTTGAGCTTCTTAACGGTGCCCATCTTCGCCGCCCCCGCTTCGACGTCACCGACCTCGACCGCCCTGACCACCTTGTCGTGGCGGCCCAGGTAAGAGTGCGCGGCAAGATCCGAGGCGAGGACCCCCGCTTCGACGAGCACAGCCTGGGACAGGTACCGGCCAATCGTGGAGCGCTCGTCGCCAAACGCGAAGCGCTTCCCACGAAGATCAGAGAGCTGCCGAATCTTGCTATCAGCACGAACGACGATGGCACCGAGAAAACGCTTCTTGCCTTTCTTGCTCTCCATCGCGAGCAGCTCTATCTTTGGATTCAGCCGCTTGGAGATCACGTACGACGACGGCCCGAAGCGGACGAAGTCGATCGACCCCGAGGTCAGCGCTTCGATGGCGGCGTCGTACGTCTTGAGTATCTTGATCTCTATGTTCACGGGGCGCCCGATGCGCCGCTCCATGTTCTCGCTCAAGGATTCGATCACCGGCGTGAACTGCCGGTACATGACGGTCGCCTTGTCCGATGTGTACACGGCGAAGGTCAGGTCGAGGGGTTCCGGCAAGTTCGGAGTTCCCGGCGTGAACCCAGAGGCAAGCGGCAATAGGCAAAGCGCGGCAAGCCCGATGACGAGCCTCCCGCAGCTGGTTCGAACGTTCGGCTGTGACACGACGGTGCTTCCTTCGGTTCTTCCGCGGCATAGAGCGGACTGTCCCAGGTAAATACGAGGACCTACTGCATTAAGTATCGCATCCGCCATGAATGCAAACCGGCCCGCGCGATGCCAGCGGGCGCGTGCGCCGAACGTCCGGTCGGTCCGAGTGTTTACATTTGATTGGAGTTGCGTCATCGCGACGGCCAATCCATGGGTCGGGAAAATCTCCCGTCGAGCGGTTCGGACGACGTCGTTTCGAGGTGTCGCGAACCTTGCCGACACCATCCGATAACACGGTGGGTCGAGGGAGAGTGATTCCGATCGAAGTCGACCGTTTCTCGATTCCGCTCAGCCGACTCTCCCAAAATCGCCGATAGAGAACGGTCGGCGATCGACTGTCGGTCTCGTCAATGGCCGGCCGGTCGCGAACGCGATTTCGGGATCGTCCGACTTCGACCGAACCGAGCTGCCGACCCATCGATACGGCTCACTGAAACTCACGGTCTCGATCGTACGACTAAGAAGGAAGCGACTTGAAGACACTGATCGTCGACGACGACCCCATCTCGCTCGACCTCCTCGAGAACGCCCTGAATGAACTCGGGCACGAGGTGATCAAAGCAGAAAGTGCGACGGCGGCGCTCGAGGTTCTCGGGGGCTCCGACATTCGCTTCGTCATCTCAGACTGGGAGATGCCGGGAATGAGCGGGCTCGAACTGTGCCAGCTGATCCGTGAGAAGGAGTTCGGCGGCTATGTGTACATCGTACTTCTCACCAGCCACCGTGGCCGGGAAGCGATGATCCAAGGCATGAACGCCGGCGCGGACGACTTCCTGGAGAAGCCGTTCGATCCGGCCGAGCTAGCGGTCCGCGTGCGTGCCGGTGAGCGAATCGTCGGCCTCGAGACGCGCGACCTCGCCATCTTCGCTCTGGCCCGACTGGCGGAGTCCCGAGATCCGGAAACGGGGGCTCACCTCGACCGCGTGCGAAGCTACTGTCAGATCCTGGCCGAACGGCTCCGTCAACGGGACGACTTCCCCGACCAGATCGATACGAACTTCATCCGATTGATCTACCTGACGAGCCCGCTTCACGACATCGGCAAGGTCGCCGTCCCCGACTTCGTACTTCTGAAACCCGGGCAACTGTCGGACGCAGAGTTCGCGATCATGAAAACGCACACGACCGTCGGCGCCGAGACACTCAACGACGCGCTTCGCGCCTATCCGAACGTCGCGTTCCTCGAGATGGCGCGAGACATCGCGCTGACCCACCACGAACGCTACGACGGCACCGGCTATCCCAATGGATTGGCCGGAGACGCGATTCCACTCGTGGGGCGAATCGTGGCCGTCGCTGACGTGTACGACGCACTGACGAGCAAGCGCGTGTACAAGGACGCCTACACCCACGACGTCGCACGATCGCTGTTGATCGAAGGGTCAGGTAAACACTTTGACGCCCGGATCGTGAACGCCTTCCTCGACGAAGAAGAGACTTTCAAAGAGATTCGTTTCCAGCTCCACCGCGACGACGTTCCCGCATAAAACCGTTCGTTCGACCAGAGTTCTCCGACTTCGTCTCTTGCGCCGGAACAGCAATCGGGTTCCCATCGCGATGGAGGTACCACCATGTCAGTTCGTTGGATTCTAGTTGCGCTCACATTGGTTCTCGGTCTCGATGGCTTCGTCGAGGCCCGACAAACGTCGGACGCAACACGACAAACGTCGGACGCAACCCCGGCCGCCTGGGTCGAAGCGAAAGTCGACGCGGTGGTCAAGGCGGCCCTGGACACCCCGCTCAGTGCCGGGCTCTCCGTTGGCGTCGCACAACACGGCAAAGTCATCCTCGCCAAGGGATACGGACTCGCCGAAGCGGAGCACCAAGTCCCCGCCAACGCCGAAACCTTGTTCCGCATCGGATCGGTCACCAAGCAGTTCACGTCGGCCGCCATCCTCAAACTGATCGCCGCCAAGAAGATCGCACTCGACGATCCTCTAACAAAGTACGTCGACTATCCGATGAGCGGCCATACCGTCACGGTTCGCCAACTCCTCAATCACACATCCGGAATTCCAAGCTACACCGACATCGGTCAGGCGTGGGTGGAGAAGTGGCCACTCGAACTTTCCGACGAGGAGTTGTTAGGGCTTGTGAAAGATAGGCCGTTCGACTTCATCCCCGGCGAGAAGTGGGCATACAACAACACCGGCTACTATCTACTCGGCATGATCATAGAAAAGGTCACTGGTCAATCGTACGCAGAACACCTGCAGCAAGCGCTGTTCAAGCCGCTCGCCATGAACCGAACGCAGTACGATTCCAACCGCACGTTGATCCGAAACCGGGCACAGGGCTACGGAGTCGACAACGGACAACTCGCCAATGACCACCTACTCGGCATGCGACAACCGGGCGGAGCCGGCGGACTCATCTCCACCGGTGGCGAACTGGTCCAGTGGTCCCTGGCCCTCTCGAGCGGCCAAGTAGTCCCGACCGAGACGTACCATGAAATGACGCGGTCGACGTCGCTCGCCGACGGAACAGTGAAGCAGTACGGCTACGGAATAGGCACCGACACGTTCGAAGGACGCAATCGAGTCCAACACGGCGGCGGAATCATGGGGTTCAACTCCATGCTCTTCTGGCTCCCGGAAGCCGGACTCCACGTCGCCGTGATCAGTAACAGCGAAGCGATTCGATCGGGGCGCATTGCCGACGATATCGCACGCGCAGTACTCGGAATCGAAAAAGCGAAGATCAAAGACGAATCGATCCCCGCCGAGTTACGCGACGCATTGGTCGGCAAGTACACCG
Organism: Planctomycetota bacterium; assembly: GCA_021776775.1. Taxonomy (GTDB): domain Bacteria; phylum Planctomycetota; class UBA8108; order UBA1146; family JAJFFE01; genus JAJFFE01. The sequence goes on from JAJFFE010000374.1 coordinate 42,048, forward strand.
TGCTCGCGGTCGGCCTCGTCGCGACCATTGCCCAAGTCGGTGATACGTTGACCCTGCAAGCGACCGGACAACAGGCGTCGCGTCTGATGTGGCAAGGCGACCCGGGTCGCGAGTTCCATCTGTCGGTCGACCCAGACATCCGCGTCGTCTTCGCCGCAGACGGAAAGTCGTTCGACCTCTACCAAGCCGGGCAGAAGTTCGCCGCAACGCGGAACCCGTAGCCGAGGACCCGTAGCCGAGGACCCAGACCGTGGTTCCTGCGCGAACTTCCGCCGCTCGCTAGCGCATGATAAAGGTCATTAGTAGTGGGGGACGTCGCACCGAAATGGTGCAGCCGTAATCTGTTGCGAGAATCACCCCATGAACGAACCCACCGAATCCGACGACGAAATCCTCCTGCCCGTTCCCGTCGATGAAACGCCCATCGCCAAAAACTTCGTGGTGGCGATCCCCGATGGAGAGCCGGTCCCGCACCCGCTCGTTCGTAACGCCGGGGATCGCGGCGAGTACGCCTGGTCCGAGTTCTTCTACGGGCGCATCGAGAACCGCAACACGCGCCGAGCGTATCTATCGAGCGTGATTCGATTTCTCGACTGGTGCGACACCTTCGAGCTCGAGTTGTTTCGGGTGCAACCGGGACACCTGCGCCAGTACCTCGATACGGCGTTCGCTGACTCTGCCGCGTCGACCCAGAAACGACAGCTCTCCGCGTTGCGGCACTTCTTCGACATCCTTGTCGAGCGGCACGTCGTCGTGCTCAACCCGGTGCTTTCCGTTCGTGGCCCGAGGGTTCAAGCCGTCGAAGGTTTGACACCGGAAATTCTGCGCAAGCAAGCGCGAACGTTACTCGACTTGGTGGATACATCGCACGTCGTCGGCCTTCGAGACAAAGCGGTGATGTCCACGCTCATCTATACCGGAGCGCGTGTGGGCGCGGTCGCTCGCCTAAAGCTCTCGGACTTGCGTCATGACGGAACGCAGTGGCTGTTTCGCTTTCGGGAAAAAGGCGGGAAGCTGCGCGAGATCCCCGTGCGACACGATCTCGAGGAGCTTCTTCAGGACTACATGGAGCGTGGCGGAATGCGGCCCGGCGATAACGCCCCGTTGTTTCGAGCAGCAAAGGGCAAGACCAAGACGCTCAAGGAGAATGCCTTTGCGAGCGGTGACATGCAGCGCATGATGAAACGACGATTACGCGACGCGGGGTTGCCGCGAGACTTTTCGCCGCACTCGTTTCGGGTGTTGGTGATCACCGATCTGATCGCGCAGGATGTTCCTCTGGAAGACGTGCAGCACCTCGCGGGCCATGCCGATCCGCGAACAACAAAGCTGTACGATCGAACGAAGCGACGGGTGACGCGAAACATCGTGGAGAGGATATCTGTGTGATGGTCTTGACGTGACACGACGTTTCATGGCCACATTCGGTAGAGTCAACGTTCACCAAGCAGACGGGCGCGCCCCGATTCCCGTTACACTGTCCAGAAAAGCTAAAAGTGGCAGCATCGCATGAGTGATCGATTGTGAACTATCGACACGTTTTGGCCGCAGCTGTCCAAGTATAGGCTTGCCAAACAGCCCCTAAGATCACGGTCGGTGTCAAACACGACCCGCTCAGCGCCAGCTGATACCAACGTTCACCGGTTCTCAGCCGCAGCCTTGGCCACTGCCGCCCGGTTGCTCTCCGCCTCAATCGCAGACAGCTCAGGAGGGACTATGTCTATCCGGTCACTCGGAACTTGGCTGAGCGAGAACGATCTGGCTCCCGATTTGCGTAAAGTAGCGAAGTAGCCCCTGACATCATTCCGATACTGCAGCATGGCATCTGAACTCTCCCAGCGAGAGAAGCCCTTCTGAGGGATTGCTAAGTAGCCTGCAGTCACGGGGACAATCTTGACGTCATCGCCAAACTTGCGCTGGCCATACTCCTTTGCCTCTGCCTCGACGTCGAAAAACTGACCCGCTTCGTTCTCAGTCAGCGCAAAGTAGTGGTCGTCGCGCTCGGCCATGCAAATTTCGTATCGATCCAAGACCTGCTTTGCCACCTCGAGGCTCTTACCAGTCAATGGCTGTGGAGCTCGGTCGGAATCTCGAACACGAAAATGCGCAACGATCCCATTATCCATTCGAAGCAATGCGTCGGTGGCGAGGACATATTGCTGCTCAAACTCGGTGAGGAGCACGAACGTTGGATACCGCTCGACAGCCTCGGATTCTGGAGTCGAGTCGTCAACGATTGGGCTGGTTGACGACCTTGCCTCCGGCTCCGCCTTGGTTTGAACGTTGTCCGCAATGACTATCTCGTCCTTGGACTCATCTGACTCGACCGTGCCTAAGTAAGACTCGCCTTGTTGAGGTTCTTTCGCTCGGTTTGAAAAAGCCAAGAAACACAGAACCATGCACACCACTACAAGTGCGGCTATTGATACTCTTTGCACTATGCACCGTTTCAAGATAGAGCCTCAGGGACGAAGGCTATGAGTGCGGCTTAGTCGGGACAACCCGTCTCGCAGAGTTTGTTCTCGCGAGCAATGATGCACGTCTTGAAGACGCAAGTCGCTGTTATTGTGACCTCGTGATAGGCCCAGCAGGCCGGGTAATCCCAAGCTTGCCAGCCAGTAATGCCAGTAGGAGATGCCTCAACTAGATGACCGTCGGTGTTGAGCGAAACAACTCCATTTGTGTTTCCGGTAGTATCGCCAGACAGAGCGACCTCGCAGACACAATCGTCTTGCCCTCCGGGGTCGATGCTCCAAAAACCAAGGTCACCTTCGAAACACCCGCAGGGGGAGAAGTTTGCGGCGTTACAGCATGCATCAACCAGAATCGTCTCCGGGTCGTCCCATTGACAATCGTCCGCGAGGACACTTCCTACAATACCCACGAACACGGCAAGAACTAGAAACCGCATGATGACTCCTTTCATGGAGTGCTTAGTTCATTCGTCACAGCCGCTCCTTTGCGTCACATTCGTAGAAGAGCCTACCTGCACGAATCGCGAATCGCGTTTCGACGTTTTCCGTAAGTCACAGGCGATTCGACGATGCCGTCTCAAAGAGTTGTTTTTGCCAACGGGGTGCGTCTCCTCTCTGCTTGAAGCGTCACGATGACCGACGGTTTTCACGAAACGGTCGGTGACAAGCGAAGCGCGCTCAACATTCGCCGTCACTCATCATAATCGGGCAATACCGGAACATGCGGCGCCGACACCACGAAACAAGTCATGGACTCGTTTTACATCGCCGGGTCTTTGCAATGTGAAGCTCCCCTCGGATGAAACTGAACCGGATCTTCCTGCACATCAGCGGCGATGATGGCCAAGCTCCCGCTCACACCTCTTCAGGCAGCTGACATAGTTCCTCGCGCCCTTAGGGCTTGATCCTAATAGGGACTTGACCGCTCCGGTTCGCGCAAGGACACATCCGAGATCATGCGAATGGTCACGGCGCCTTCGTTAGGGCCGGTTGTTCCCTTGCCGACGCTCGCCACCTGCAACTCTGAGTCGAGAAAGACTGACGGACGCAACTATCTCAACTCCAGTACGGGTGCGGCTCAATCCATGCGGCGTCTTCCCGCAATAGGAACAGCACTCGGTGCCCTGACTCTGCACTCGTTCACGCAGTGGATTCTGTCCATCGTTGTGGTCAAGGTCGCTCGCCGACGTAAGCCAGGGCACTGTTGGCGATGCCACAAATTCCCAGGATCAGGATGCGAGGCTCCCAACCGGCCGGTGGCTCGAACACGCTCAGGCGTTGTACTCTCCAAGTGACACACTTTTGCAGACACTATGGGAAGAGAGGGCATGGCCATGCCCACGCTGTTTCGATCATCACGATTGCCGTACCGAGTCCTGCCTGTCGCTATGTTGATGGCGTTCGCGTCGGTCACATACTCCGCGGAGACCTCTCTCACCAACGGCAACTACCTGCTGACTTTGACTCCGAACTCCGAACAGTTCCGCGAGCAAGCACAAGACATCGAAATCGTCGTCGAAGCAAAGAACGGCGAAGTCACCATGAAGTCCGGCAAAGAGAGCCAGGGCGACATGGAGTTCAAGGTGAAGCTGCTGCGTGGCGGCGTCAGCTTTGCGATGACCGCACCCTTTGCTCGAATCGACTTCACCGGCAAGCCGGCGAAGAACGGTGAATTTAGGGGGAGCTACGTCATCACCGGAACGCGGAAAGATCGACCGGTCCCGGAAGCGATTCGCAAGGGCAAGTTTCGGCTGCGAAAGTTTGACCCGAAGAATCCCCCGCTCGACTACACGACCCGGTCCGACGATCGCGACAAACAGCTTTCTCGTCTCACGGTCATCTCGAGCTTCAGAACTATCGCCACCGAGGCCGAGATCTTTCGAAGCCGCAAGGGTGCCTACCCGAAGACGCTCGCCGAAGTCGGTAGCGGTGAATGCCTGACGAACTCGTTGAAGCGACTCGAGGAGCTGTACACGTTCACCTACAAGCGCACCTCAAAGCAGACGTGGACGATTCGAGCGACGCCGAAGCGCAAAGGGTTCACCCACTTCTTCATGGATACGTCAGGGGTGATCCGACAGAACAAGAACGGCCCCGCGTCGGTGAAGAGCCCCGCGCTGGACTAGCAGCGTCCGGGGGCTGGATCAACGATCGAGGTGCTCGGCTCTCCGAGTGCGCGCCCACTCCAGGGTGTGTTCTCGGAGTTTTCGTGTCAGCTCCGGATGATCCGCGGAACGATCGACGCGCTCGCGTGGGTCGACACTCAAGTCGAACAGCTCATCGCGCCCGCTGTCGATCTCGTGAATCAACTTCCACCGCTGATCCCGCGCTCCGACGAGACCCAGCGAGTAGTCGGTGAAGAACAACACGACCCGCTGAGTCGGCGGATCGATCCATGAACGACCCTGCCATTCGGTGGGAGCTTCGATGCCCAGGAGGTCCGTGATGGTCGGCGACAGGTCGATCACGCTGACCGGTTGACGCCAACGTTCGGCCTTCACGCCCGGCCCGTGAATCCAGAGCGGTATGCGAATGTTCTCTTCGTAGAGATAGAACACGTGGCCGTAGTTCCCGGGGTGCTGCGCGAACGCCTGACCGTGATCTCCCACGACGACGAACAGGGTGCGTTCGGACAGACCACGGTCGTGGAGTCCGTCGTAGAGCGTTCGGATCGACCGGTCGGCGTAGTGAATGGCATTCAAGTAGTCGGAGAACTCTCCCTCTCCGTCGAACGGACCTCGCTCCGGCGAGTCGTACGGGTGGTGACCCGCGATCGGTAGGTAGGCGTAGAAGAACGGAGCATCGTCGGTCCGCCGATCGAGATCTGCGAGCAGGCGTTCGATGGTTGAAGACTCTTCGACGCCGAAACTCGAATCGAGCACTCCGCTGATCTGCCCCGCGTCGACCAAGGTGTCGAACCCTCGGCCTTCAATCACACTACGCATGCCGAGATAGTCGAAGCGCCCGGAGTGATAGAGCGCCGTCTGGTAGCCGTTCGCCTTCAGCACACTGGCGAGCGTCGCCATGGGAAACTCGTAGCTCTCGGGTGTCGTTTCGAACGCTGGGTAACGCGACGCGATGAGCGGCACGAACCCTTTGATACTCTCGGGATAGACCGCGTAAGCGTACTCAGCCTGAAACGACCGGCCGGCGAGTTCGGTGAGAAACGGCATCGGATCTCGGGTCGCTTCGTACGGGGCCAAGTACTGCGCTCCGACCGATTCGAGCACGACCAAGACGAGGTTGAGGCCGCGAGCCGATCCCGCCGTCAACGCGCTCGGCTCAGTCGCAGGAGCCGAGCCGTCGAGCACGCTGGCCGTCCACTCTCTCGGCTCGTCGGTGGACGGACCTCCCAGTCGCGGGCGAACGCTCATGAGCAGGGCCACGGGGCCGGATCGGTGGAGTCCCCGGGTGTTCACCGTCGGCAGGAGCACGTATCCCGCGATTGCGATCGCCAGCAGTGTTGCCACCGGCCAGACCAACGACCTTCCTCGCGGATCCCGCTCGTGTCTCGGCGTCCGTCGTCCGACGAGCCACGGTCCGAATGCGCCGATCGTGGTAACGATCGCGACAGGAACCAGCACCCTGGGCGCGAAGTAGTGCGTCACAGAATCAGTGAGTGCCCCACCGGCTGCGCGCAACATGGTCACCGACAACATTGCGCCAGACGCGATGAGCACGCCGAGATAAACCGCGGTGTAGGCTACGACAGCGATGAACACCGTGACCGCGCACCACCGCCAACGCCCCCGCGCTCGGGTCGCTGCGTTCAAGCCAGCGAATGCGAGAACGATCAAGGCGTCTTGCCAGAGGTAGGCCCAGGCGTTCAGCGGTGAGACCGACGCACCGTTGGCGACCGCGCCCCACACTTTGGCGAAGACGAGAACCACGAGCAGCGTTATCGTCATCGCTCGACCCGGTTGATCCGCTTGGCGAGCAGCCATGAGACACGACGACCGAGCCCCCAGCGATTCCAAATCCAATCGTGCACCAGGACGACTCTCGCCGGGGGTTCGCGGTAGACGGTGTCCCGCGCTCCGCGAAGCGCCAACGGGATGATCACGACGTCGACGTCGGCGATCGGCTCACCGGTGAACCGCTCGTGGCGCAACTCGACGTCGAACGAGAGCTGTTCACGCGCCTGGTCGAGATGGTCGGCGTTGGAGTCGAGTAGCACCAAGCGGGCGTTGGGCCGCGATTCGTGTAGGGCGAGCGCGGTTCGGGGAAACAGACCGCCGCCGACAATCACGATCCGAGCGTCGTCAGCTACGTCGGTGAGCAGCGCATCCAAGGCGCGGCCGTGAACGCGCACCAGCCAACGACGAACGAGACCCGTCGAGGCACCGAGTCGTTCCAAAGCGTCGAGCGGCGCTCCCTCCAAGAAGCGGAACACCGCCGGATAGCGGCTGCTCTGACCGTCGTCGCACGACGCCGCCGGGAGCCTGCGCCAGTGCAAGCTCGGTCGACGGTGGTGCTCGACGTGGAAGCCGTCGTTGAAGAAGAGTCGGTTGTAGAGCCAGCCCTTATGTCCGACGGTGTCGTGCCCGACGTGCTCGTAGTAGCCCTGCACTGCGCACAGCACCATGCCCAACCCCCACCCGGGCAGGTACACCGTCATGAAGAGCATCGGCGCGAGCGTTGCCAGCAACGTCCACAACACCGCGACGCAACCGATCTGCCCGGCGAGTTCCCGAGAGAACCGAATCGGCAACGCCTTGCCGGCGAACTCCGCGTGATGCGCGAGGTGTCGATCGCGCCATAGTCGAAACGGGTATCCCAACACCACCGTCAACACGATCGCAAAGCCACGGTTGAGCGTCGGGGAACGAAAGAAGGGATTGTGGATGAAGTTGTGCGCGATGGTGTTGGAGTTCCACCACAGGAGAACGCCGACGAGCAGGATCGACGGGTACACGATCAGGGCCGCGGCGTGAATCACCGTGAGTGCGACAAGCACAGAATCCCAGGTCGAGGCCCGGAACACCGACCGCGTCGCAGTCTTGGCCCGAGCGGCGACGGCGATCGGCTTCATCGACCCGGCTTCTGCTGAGCCTTCTTGCCAGAGCGCTCCTCCGGCTTCTTCTTCACCGTCTTGAACCGAGCGGTCGCCACCGGATACCGCGAGCGCGCATCGCCCAGCTTGACCGCCCGCGCCGTCCACCGCACCGTCTCTCCTGCGTTCAATACAAGATAGGTCGCCCACCACGTGGTGCCCTCACCCACCGGGATCAACCCACTGGCGATCGCCTCGCCGTTCTCGCGCTGAATCTGAAACAGATAGCGAATCTCGGGGTCCACCTCGAGGCAGTTCTTCACCTTCAGGATCACGTTGATACCACCGTCGGATGCGACGACAGCATCGCCACTCGGTGAGATAGGAGTCAGCGCGTGCCGCAGAAGCCACGGGCCGTAGTTGCGGCCATCACGCATCTGGCGCACCCCGCCCCCCTCAGGATGGGGATCCGGCTTCAGCTCCGCGGTGCGACGAGTGTGAATCCGCGGGAGGTTGCCGCGCCGACTCCCGAACGCCACACACACGCCCTTGCCCGCCACTCGCTCTAGATCGCGCCACTCGTTGCGACACTGCTCCGCTCTGTCTCCGTCGAGACCGAGCAGAAGAAATCCGCCCTTCGGCATCGAGAGCTCGCTTCCGTGAGGTCCTACCGCGAGGCAGAACGTGCCGTGGACGACGGCCTGAGTGGGTGACTCGACATTCGGAATGAACTCGACCTTGTCGACGAGCGCGTAGACGCCGATGCGGTCACTGGCGTGTGAAGCAGCGGTGATGAATGGCAGTGAGAGCGCGACGAGCACGACCAGCGAGCAGCGGTACTGCATGATGAGAGCCTCCTATTTCCTGAGCGGATCATCCTCCCGGTAGGCATGCGTCGTCGAGCCAATAGCGGCAAATGAAAGAAAATCGTGGTTGCCGTGCCCGGTGATCGTCGCCGGTGGGTTGTGTCGCGGGGGTGGAGAGGAAGAGGCAGAGCAAAGAGGAAGAAGAAGACGGGTGCATCGTGCCCGTCTTTCTTTTCTCCGGATGTTGGCTGGGGCTATGGGATTCCTGGCGGGGATGCGGAGGGGCCATCTCGTCCGGACGAGTTTTGGACTCAGCGCACTTCGTCGCCTGGCCACCTCAAGGATCGTTCGCGTGACGCGACCTATCGCGTTAGGCCAAGGCAAAGGCTGGGATCAGGAAGGGCTGCGCCCGAAGAATCCGGAGATACTTAACGGCTCCTCGAGCACCGCCTGCGGTGAGGATCTCTACCTTCGACTCCACTTTGACGCCAACCAGGATGATGTTTCGGATTGCGTTGAGTGGGAAGTCAGAGGAACCTGTAAGGCATGCTCTTGAACGTGGAGGTTCATAGATGAATGGACTAGGTCGATCGTTCGCACTCGGGGCGTGTCTTCTTCTTGTTCTGGGCGCAGGTGTCGCGATCTATAAACTAGCCAACAGAAATTCGGCGCGTGAAATCGACGGGTCCGTTGAAGGCGGTCGACCGGGTTCCTCCGAGGTCCCACCGATCGAATTCTCTCAGGGCACTCCAGAGACCCCAACGAGCCCGGGCACGGCCGACGAAAAGGTTGTCGCTGGAGACCCGGAGACGGTTGTCGGAACGCCGAGAGAGGAGCTGGCGGCTATCGGCCCACGTCTTTCCGGCGCTTACAGAATCAAGAGCTACAACAGCTTTCCTTTGGAAGTGCAAGATCTAGTCGATCAGTTCCTAAGCTCGGAACAGCAACGAGAAAGGGTCGACGTTGTCTACTTCTCATCAAACCGGATCGTCTTCTCGGATTTGACACCGAAAAACGGTGAGCCGATCTCTGACGAGTCGCTGCGAATTGCCGAGCATCGAGCTGAAGTCAGTGATCAGATCGTCTCGATGGAAGAAGACTATGTCCTGGTCCTCGAAATAGAGGGCGAGTTCGAGAAGTTTCCTGACATGAGCTCAGCGAAGGTGCATCGCTTGGAGCAGAAGCGCTTGGGTCGCCGAGTTCTCCTTCGGCGGATCGGTAGCGAGGTCGCTGCGTTCGACATGGAGGATCTCAAAGCGAACCCCGACTACCAACGGCTCGTAGACCAACGCACCAACGCCTCGGTAGAACTCGGGAAAGCCCAGTTAGATGTCATGGAGAGACTCGTACTGTATCCCGACTAGCGGTGCGGTCGGAAAGTGCAGGTGCGGTGAGTGGTGGAGTTCGGTGGAAGATTGCCGTTCGTAATTTGCAGGCGAATTGGTGGATTCGTTGAGGATTGCGAAAGGTGAGATTCCGCCGAAGACCGCCGCGCCGTGCGCTCTCGTCGTCGCCCCTTCGGTCCGGACTACGGTTGGCAATACTGGGCGAACTCGGTGCCGACGTAGGCCGAACCGGGGAGCTCCCCCACTCTTGCCCCAGCAGCTTCGAGCTTCCACCGGGCGACGAGCTTGGCGTCGAGCGGGACTGGGGGTTCGATCTCTCCTCGCGGCAACTCCCAGAGCTGCACGGTGTGGTCGTCGGCCGCGGTCGCCAACCAGCGGCCGTCGGCGCTGAAAGCGACTTCTCGGACTTGATCGAAGTTTGCGTCGAGCAGGAACTGCAATCGGCCGTCGCTCACAGTGTAGATCCGCACCTCTCCGTCGAAGTATCCGTAGATGGCGACGCGCCCTCCGCGGGTATCGAACGTCATGCGGTTCCCAGGTTGCACAGGAAACGATGAGGTTGTCGACTCGGACGCCAGGTCCCATAGACGAATCCGGGCGGTGTCGTGGGCCTGGTGTTCAAACAGCGCAACGCTCTGCCCGTTCGGATGGAATCGTGCGCCGACGAACGTGCCCTCCGTCGAGATGCGATGGCGAAGCGCGCCGGTCGACGCATCGAATACGGGGACTTCTTTCATCGGTTCGCTGAAGTCGCACCGAAACCGGAGAACGATGCGGGAATCAAAGGACAGGTCCACGTCGTCGATCGTACCGGGAGCTTCCGCGAAGTGTACGAATCGATCGTCCAACAGGAAGTGGATACCGGTAGGTGTGACGAATCGCTCGCCATCGGTTGCCAAGACACCCCAGCCTAACCCCTCAGGTGGTTTGCCGAGAATCTCGACCTCACCGCTTTCGATGTCGGCCGCGTAGACACTGTCGCCCCGGGAATACACGACGCTCTTTCCGCTCGGTTCGAACCCGACCCAATGCGAAAAGCCGCCGGACTCGAAGCGCTGAACCTCGGCGCCGGTCCGGCAATCCCACACGCGAACCGTGCGATCGTCGGACGTCGACGCGAGGCGCGACCCGTCGGGGGAGAAGCTGACTCCCATCACTTCTGCCGTGTGCCCAACCGGGCGCTGTCGCTCACACGCGTCGGGGATACTCCAAGTACGAATCGTACGGTCGGACCACCCGGTGGATACGAACGAACTCTCGTCGACAAACTCCACCAGCTCGTTCTGCTCCGAAGCGAACTCGGAGAGCACCACATCCCCGGTTGCGAGATCCCAGCACGTGAGTCGCTCGATGCTAGTCGACCCCCCCACCAGAAACTGAGCCTTCGGAGAGAGAGCTAACGAGTAGTCCGGGCAGTAGTCGCTGGTATCACGAAGCAGCCGACGTCCGGCATCGAGATCCCACGCCTCGACTCCGAACTTGCCTCGGTCGGAAACGGAGTGCGCAATGCGATCGCCCTGGAACGCTATTGGGAAGTCGACCGTGTGAGCCGGAGCCACGAACCTGCGTACCTCGGCGAGTGTCACGACATCGCGCAAGACGAATGCACCGTCGGAGTCCTCACGAAAGAGCGCCCGCCCTTCTCGATCGAACGCGAGCCACCCCGCGCCCGCCTCGGGAACTGCGTCGCCAGAGACAAGACGGCGCTCCATGACTCCATCCGGGTAGCCAACCGCGATCAACGATCCGCAAGGGCTCCAACAGAGGCGTATGTGCTCTTCGGCGATGTCACGTCCGCTGCCGCTCGGCAGTTCGCCCGCGAAGGTCTCTTCGAGCGTGCTCAAGTCGACGACCGAAAGGCGAGACGCGTCGTGATCGAGAAGCGCTAGAGAGTTGCCGCTCGGATCGTAGCCGAGAGCACGGGTTTGCTCTCCCGCCCGAACCCAGGTGAACGAGCCGTCGGCTAGATCGCGAAGTAGAACGAGGCCGTCCATCGACGCAATCGCCGCTTGCTGTCCGTCAGGCCTAACCGCAAGGCAGTACACGAACTCGCAGAGCCCCATCTCGGGCGAGCACCATCGCGCACGCGGGGACACCGCGCGCAGCTCGTGAATGCGGCGCACCAGCTCTGGGGAGGCGTTGTTCGTCCACGCGTCGAGGGCTAGGGACAACGCTTGGCCCACGTGGCCGCTCTTTCGGAGGGTATCGATTTCGGCGAATGGTTGGTCACTCATGAGTTCGGTTGTCGCACAGAGCCGAGGAGTGAGCAATGTAGGCGAGCTCCCCGAATTGAATACGCGGCACATAAAAAGACGGCCCCGCCTTTGGGGGACGGGGCCGATTGATCTCTGAGAAGGTGCAAGTTCGGACTAAGCCCGAACCCGCGTGTGAGTCGGTGGACCGACGCCTGGCCTGGCGGGCCAAGGAAACAGGTCGGTCACTCCACCTCCGCTTCGATGCGTTCCCACTCTCCTTCGAGATCGTTTTGGAGATACCGCGCGAGACGGTTCTCGATGGCGTACTCGTATCGCTTGGTGACGTAGTTCTGGTACAGGTCCTGGTAGCAACTCCGCTTGAGGAGTGGCCGCAAGTTGCGGATCCGGGCCAGAAGGAACGCCTGCTCGGGCTCGTCGAGAAACTCTAAGGCGTAGGTGTACAGGTTTCCGAGCGCGTGAAACAAAAGAGCCGGGTTGTTGATCAAGTGGAGTCGTCGAATCAGGCTCTCGAACGACGACCGCGCGGGCGGCTCGTCGGTGAGGTACAGGAACGACTCGAGGAGAAGCAAGCGACCGCGCGCTTCCACGCAATCCTTCTCGTCCGCTTCCTGCAGTAGTTTCTTGATGATCGTGTTGGCGAGACGGAAGTCGCCTTCGAACAACGCGAAGTGACACAAGCTGGTCTTCGCTTGAATCGCGCCCTGGTGGCACGGCGAGTCGAGTCGCTCGAAGTGGGAGACGGCGCGGGTCAACTGGTCGAGAGCGGTATCGACGTTGTCGCGCAGAGTCTCGAGCTCACCCCCGAAGAGCAGCAAGTAGCCGCGCGGAACGCCGCCGAGCTCCGGGTGGCACTCGATGAGGCGAGCGGCTTGCGCGAGCTCTTCAGCGGCCATCACTTCGTCCTTGAGGTCCACCGCGCACTTGGCCGCGCTCAGATGCGAGTCAGCCAAGAACCGATACTCGTGACTGGCCGCTGCCACGCGGCGCGCTTCTTCTCCGCGGTGCAACTCGAGCGCTTCCGCATGTTGCCCGGACGCCCACAACACCTTGGCAAGACAGCCCTCTACTTCGTACCGCTTGAACAGACCACGCCGCGTCGCAATGCGAAGCGCTTGGCGATAGCAGAGTTCGGTCTGGAACAAGTTTCCGCCGGACTCATAACACGCGCCGAGATGCACCAGCGCTTGAATGTGTACGTAATCCCCGTATCCGGACGGCGGCTGCTTCTGAACGCGCGGGATCTCTGCTTCCAGCAACTCCAACGCGCGCCGGTTGTCCCCCTGACGATACGTGAAGTACGCGTCGAGAACGCGCAGGTGGGCCAACGGTAGTTCAAACTCCGCGGGACGCGCTTCGAGTTGGCGAGCGAGCGCCAGCAACTCGTCGAGCTGTTCGGCCCGAGCGTGCGTGCGGATGTAGCGGAAGAGACAAACCTCACGCAACTCCGGAGCGACCGGCAATTGGTCGACGGAGAACAGGCTGCCCTCCCACGGAGTTCGCTCGTCATCGACGCTGAGCAGCTCGGCGGTCGAGCTGGACCGGTCCCAACCTGCGGCATCCATGAAGAGTTGTTCGGCTCGTTCGCGATCGAAACGCACTGAGAGACCTCCCCTATTTCACCGATGTAACGACGAAGGACGACGGGCTGAAGTAGTCGCCCGAGACCGTGATCGTCGTCACGTTCCCCTGCGCATCCGCATACTCGAACCAAGACAACAGTATGCTACGAGTTGGAGTGGTCGAGATCAGCTCGACTCCCACGTTCTGCAGGCGTCGGGAGTTCACCAACGGTGCAGTCAACGCGGCACCTTGATCCGTCAGGACGTAGACGAGGAAGTCGTACTCCAACTGAGTAGTGAACAGCGGATGTCGTGCACGTTTCTGCTGCGCCAGAGGAATCGTCATCGTCGACGATAGGATCGTGTCCGGCGGCGTAGTCGGCGGCGTGACGAGGGGATCGCGAACGTAACCCACGACAACGCGAGTGGTGGCGGGCACTCCGAACTCGAGGTTGGTGGCATACGTCTCCGGCTGAAACGGCGACCAACGTAGGCGCCCGAACTCCAACCACGAACACGGATCCGATTGCAGTTCCTTTTCGACTCGACGACGCACCGTGGGTTCGCCGAGAACGTTGACGAAGACCGCAAAGTCGTCGACGGAATCGATCGCGAGAGGACCCTCGGGCGGGTTGACGACTTGAGCGTCGACTCCCCGACCGGTTCTCGCGTCGAATAGGCCACCCATCAGTGCGACGCTCGCAACGATGAGCAACATCGAAATGGACCACTGATGTGGTCTAGTCATGACCCTCGACCCTCCAAGCAAAACCTCGAGAAAGCGCCTTCCAAGGTGCATTCTTCTCGCCGCATCACGCCTCCATCTACCCAAGGCGCGAATCGTCGACCCTACATCGGCGAACGAACCCGTGTCAACAAAACGCGCGAATGCGAACTTTGCCGCCCAACTAATAGACAGCGCTGTACGGTTCGAAAGCGGCGGCCTCCGCCGCTTTCGACCATACTGCTCGTGGATGTTGCTTTGTTTCGACGCAGGAATCGCGAATCAGCGCCCCGAGAAAAATTCTTGGAATCGCTGCTCTGCGGATGCCCGATCACCAAACACTCCCGCACGCAAAGCGAGATCGACCACCGCGCGATAGTGCGCGACGGAACGCGAACGCTCTTCACGATTGACGAGCATGGCGTTGGGTTGGTGACCATCGAGCCAGGCGAGGAAGGCGAGGCCAGCTTTGTAGTGCTGCGTCGGCGCCTCGAAGACAAGCTGCCCGAGCGTTTCACAGCGCGCCATGATCGCGTGGTAGGCGTCTCGCTCTCCGAGGGCCAAGAGGTCGAGCGCGACGCCGGCCGGTCGCGCGATGGCGTCGAAGATACCGAGCAGGCCGTGGCTGAAGTCGCCGAGCGCGAGCGGTCGGCTGCCGAACGTTGTGTGCCGCTCGACGGCAGGTACCTCTGCAGGAAGCGCACTCGGATCGCCGCCGAGGATGAGCCCCCCGAAGTTGAAGTCGTCCCCGGTAAAGACGACCTGATCTCGCGGCAAGAGCTCGGATCGAATGCGGTGCTCGAACGCAGCATCGAGCAACGACAACTTGCAGCCGCGAACCTTCTCGGGATCGAGAGCCATGATCCGTCGAAAGCTATCGCCGGGAAAGTAGCCGGCGAGACCCGAGTGAAACATCGATCCGAGCCAATGCACAGTGAGCGGTCCGGCTGCGTCGCCAATGATGGCGCGGTAAGTCTCGACGTAGTCATCCTCGTCGTAGCCTTGCTCCACCAGCCACGGATGCGGTAACAGGATCGCGTATCCGCCCGCGCGTTGAATGGTCTCGATCTGATGCAACACACCGTCGACGTAGGCGCCCCGCGTCGGAATCGTCGATAGGTGGTCGACGCCGGCGCCCGCGATGAATCCGTGACGCAAGCGCAACGATCCACAGTCTTGAATCAATCGCTGGGCACTCGGCCAGCCGAGGAAGAAACGCTGCGCGGTATCCATCGCTTCGGCGACACCGAATCCGTGCGCGTCGAGATGGCGACGAATCGCCATCGTCGCGTCCCAATCGATGTGTTCCGCGATCTCGTCGGCATGGCCCGGCCGATCCAAGCTGTGGCCGAGACTTTCGTAGCTCGCCTTCAAGACGACGTGCGCCGCCGCGAACACAGTGCGGACGGGATCAGTGCGGACGGGATCAGTGCGGATGGCATCACCGCGGACGGAATCACTGCGCCGATCGCCCCGCAGCTCTAGGTAGGGAGCCAAGGGGTCCCGGGCGAAGTCGGGCGTCAACTCGTCCACTTCACAATCCTGCCCCACAGGTCCCACGCCAAGAAGACGACGAAGAAGAGCGTGCTTGCGACCATCGCGGCGAACCAGATTTTCCCGCCGACGCCTTTGGGCGTGTCGTCACCGAGGTACGCCTTCTTTCGTTGCAACAACACAAACCCGACGTACGCGATCGGTAGCAGCGCCCCGCAAGCGATGGTGGTCGGAACCGCCATCCAAACCAGGATTTCTGGGGTCCAGATCACCGGTCCTAACACTCCCGGCACGGGGATCAAGGTGGCGAGTCGATACTTCCAACTCCCGACCGGCCAGCCGAACAACTCGGAACAAACGAACCCGGTACACAGCATGTGCAGGCTGATCGAGCTGAGAGCCATCGCAAGAACGCCGACGCCAAAGACGACTCGCCCCCACACCGGGCCGATCACACTGGACATCGACTGCGCCGCCGTGATGACCGACATCTTCTGGCCTTGGAAATCTCCGTGCAGCGTGTTCGCCGACGCAATCATGATGAGACTGGTCGCGACAAGGTACGGAATGAACATACCAAAATAGAGGTCGGACCGAGCCATACGACGGTGTTCGCGGCCCCAACCACGCGCCAAGAGAGAGTACGGATAGAGGTAGACCATGTTGATACCGACGGCCGCCGCGAGCCCGCCCATGATAAGTGTGACGGGTAGGGTCGTTCGCTCGGTGCCGTCGCCGTCGATCGTGACGCGCGCTTCCGGAATTTCGAACGTGAAGAATCCCCTAAACAGAGCTTCCCAATCGACTCCGGTCTTCCAGACGACTAGCCCGAAGCAGAGGATGATGAGCCACACCATGTACTTCAGCGCTCGTTCGTACCAGCGCACCATTCGATCGGAACGGCCGTACATGAACGAGAGCGCGAGTGCCCATGCGAGAACGATGAAGCTCATGGCGATCTGAGTGCCCTTGCCCTCGAGCTCCGTGTCGAAAATGCCCGCGACCTGTCCCATGTCGACCAAGACCGCGGAGGCCAGCGAGTACTGTGGGAAATGCCAGATGATCGAAGACGCGAGCGCCCCGAACGCCCAACCCCACGCGAAGGGAGCGCCCGCGTAGCGTCGCATCGCTTCGAACGGTCGCATGCCGGTCGAGAGCGTTTGGTAGGACACCGCGGACAACATGACGATGCCGATGACCATGGCGACCGGTGCTACCCACAGGAGCGTGTACCCGAACGCCGCCCCGGCGAACAACGCTGAGATAGCGGTCCCCCCGCCGAGGGTCATCGCACTCTGCAAGTATCCGGGACCGGCCAACTTCATGTACGCCCGGAAGCGCTGGAAACCGCCTAGCCCCTCGAGCTCTACCAGGTGCGCTTTCTCCGCGGCTAGTTTTGCCGGGTCGGGCGGAGCCGACATGCGCAACCCCTCGCGAACACGATTGAGTTGCTGCTCCTCGACGACGCCGTCGCCCGGTCCACTTTGGCTGTCAGTCATGAGAGCTCTTTCTTGATCGCCTTGAGTTGCCGAGCTTCGGGCATCGCTTTGTAGTACGGGTCAAGCGGGTAGCAACCACTGATGAGACCGTTGCGCGGCGCGGTCGTGCAGTCGCTGAACGTACGGCAGATTTTCTTTTTCTGGAACGGGCGACCATCGAGCACGTCGCGAACGAGATCCGGATAGATCAAGACCATGCGGCCGAGCCCCACCGAGTCGACATGGCCGTGGCGCACTTCGTGTTGAGCGACGTGCGGGAAGTACTCCTGCAAGTAGCTGTACCCCGTGCCGACCAATACGAGATTCGGGAACGCTTCTTTGCACTGACGAACGCAGTCGAGATGCGCCAGGACTCCGATTAATGGGTCTTCCGGTGGCAGGTATCCATCGGACGGCGGATACGCGGCGGGGCGCTGCACGTGCGGGCAGTAGTACGGCGACCCGACGGTCACGTTGACGAGGCGAATGTCGAGGGACTCCAACAGCCTGAGAAACTCCATCGACTCGGTCAGGTCGAACTTGCGCGGGTCGTCGGGATCACTTCCGAACGAATGCTCATACGGGAGCGCACCATCCCAACCCGCTGGCTCACCCACTCGGTCGGCTTCGCGGGGCGAATGCGGATAGACGTCAGCGATGGAGACGCGGCAGGCGATCTCGAGCTTCGGGGCGGCCACTCGAATCGCCGCGACGATGCGCCGAAACAGCGCTGTTCGTTTGGCGAAGTCGCCACCGTAGGCGCCCGGTCGTTGGCGCGCCCCGAGCAGTTCGTGAAGCAGATAGCCGTGGCAGCACTTCACGTCGACAAAATCGAATCCGACGTCGGCGGCTAGTCGCGCGGCGGCGACGAACCGCTCGCCGATCGCTTCGAGTTCGCCATCGGTGAGGAGCGCTTGCCCCGGGTCGATCCCATACCGTTCATCCAACGGCGGAATGTGCTGGGCGATGAGCGGCGCGGCGTGACCGTCCGGTCGGGAGAATCGACCGGAGTGCGTCAACTGTAGTCCGATGGCCAATCCGTCTTCCGTGTCTCCGAACGCTCGGTGTCCCGCGATCAATTCGTCGCGCAGGCGAGAAAGATCCGACGACACGTCGAGGGCGTCGTTGAGGAACAACTGATGCGGATTGGCCCGCCCGTCCTCCTGAACGGCGAACGCTTCCCCGCCCCAGATCAACTTTGCCCCGCTCTCGCCGAAGCGTCGCCACCGACGAAGCGTCGCCTCGGTCGGGCGCCCCTCGCGCGTCGCGTCCCACCCCTCCATGGGGTGCGTGGCGAAGCGATTGGCAATGCGAAGGGAACCAGCCGACATCGGTTGGCCGAGCGGCCCGTCGCGGCCTTCGAGAGCTATATCACAATCGTGACGCGGATCGACCGACTGAAGGTAGGCACGAAAGTCTGCGGCGCTTCGGAGCTTTCCGGGGGAGCGAAACTTCACGATCGTTCTAGCCAATCGTCGAGGGTGGGTCGGGAGTCGGTATCGATCGAAGAAGAGTAGCCGTAGCCCGGGGCGTGAATCGAGGCGAGGTTCAGGGCGCCGTGGTCGATGCGCAGTTGCGCTTGCTCGCCGGTTCGGTGGTAAAGATCTGAGTGGTGCGTCAGCGCCGACTCCATTTCCGCCGCCGGAAGATGCGCCAGACCTCGAAAGTAGTGGTGTCCGTTGCGCTCGGCGTGCGGTAAGCCGAGGAGTTGGATCGTGGCGAGGTCCTGCTGCAGCGCCAACACCGGGAGATTGGTGAGATCCTCCGCCGACTGAAAGGCGCTCTGTTGCGTGACGCAATAGCCACGATTGATCAGCGCACGAAACACCCCTTTGCAATTCTTGACGGAGACGCCGCGGTAGCCGAGTTCGAACGCGTCGGGAAACGCGTCGACGCCGTGGTCGGCTTCGTCGATGATCAGCGGGGCGTGCGCGTTGACGCGGGCCAAGCTGCTGTGGCGGTTCGCGTCGAAGGTCGCCGATCGGTGCAGCGGCTGTTCGATATAACGCAGACGTTCGAGCAGCCGAGCCCCCGCCGAATCGGCCTTCACTGCGTCGAGCACGTCGGCGAGTTCGTCGAGATGCTGATACTGCTCGTTGCCGTCCAACGTCACGGAGTAGTCGGGCGCTTTGGATTCGAAGAACTTCGCCAGTTCGATCAGTCGCGGAACGTCGACCTCTTGACCGCCGCCGATCTTGACCTTGAAGATGGTGAGACCGTAGCGGTCGATGTCTTCTTCGAGCGCTTGCGGCAATCCATCCGCAACCCGTCGATCGTCGGGGATGTCGCTCACGCGCAGGAAGTCGAGCAACCCGACGGTGTGGCGAACGTGAACGGATCCCGAGGGTTGCTCCGGCAAGCTGTTGATCACACTTTCACGGCTGACGTCGGATAACACCTCTTCCGGACGGAATCCCAGCAGATCGCTCTTCACCGCGTCGAAAAAGGAGAGACCAGCGGCGCGACACGTGGCGTCGATCACCGCTCGTTCGATGAGCGACACCCCGAAGCCGGCGACGAGTCGTGTCGCCACCCCGACCGGCTGAACGCAGCTGCGGTACGCCTCCCACCAAGCTTCGAACACGGTCGAATCTCCGCAGGCGACAAACGCTTGACCCGCCGCGACCGCACTTCGCGCCAGCGCTTCGGAGTCTGCGCGGAGCGTCGTCTCCGGGTTCTTGTCGAACCACTTCGGAATCAACAAATCGGCGGAGTGCCCGACCGAAGGGGTGCCGTCCGCGCACTCGACCGTCACCCGTGCCGTGCAGTACGGCGTCTCTTCCAGAGTGAAGGCGCCGAACCGAAACGGAATTCGGGTTCGACACTCGGTCGCGAACAACTCGACACGCTGCACTCGAATCCGCATACACACACCTACTCGAAAATCTGTGCGATCTCGTCGGGCGTCACGCCCTCCTTGAGTTCGCGCAGCGCGTGGTAAATCACCGTCGCCAAGACGCCCCAGAACGATCCGCTCAACAAACCGATCCCGAAGCTCGTGAAGAAGTGGAGCGCATCGCCCTCTTGAAATCCTTCGACGCCTGACAGTGACACCACCGCGATTCCGAACGTCGGAATGAACCAAATGATGATCACGACGAACAGTAACCCTAAGATGGCCCACCGCGAACCCGACGTCAGTCGAGCGCTTCGCGAGAAGCAGTCGAAGATCGGCTGACGTTCGGCCACGCACACCGGGATGATGACGCACCACATGGTGGCCAGAATCAGAGCGGGAATGATCAACAGGATGACTCCGAGCGTCAGGGCAATCGAAGCCAGCACGGTGAGTATCAGCACCGGTAGAAGAGACGCCATCCCGACATTCAGCGAGCGAGAGATGGACGCGGGAGCGCCGCGCAACTCTTGGATCACCGCGAAGGTGTAGGTTCCGGTGACGAACGGGGTCGCGAAGAGCGAGTAGACAATGCTCACAAAACCGAAACTGACGAGATCGTCTTCGGTCAAGATTCGCGGGCCAAACAAATAGAAGCGGAGCAGCACCATCGGCGCATTGACGAAGAGTGCGATCAGAAAGAACGGAATCAGCTTGCGAAACCACACCCGAAAGGTCGTCGCAAGCACGGCGCCGATATCCAACATGAATCCTCGAATCACGAGCCCGACGACGACTGCGGCCTGAAAGAACATCGCCCATCACGCAAGACTCGTCGACGCAGGCGCTCGGCGGGCACGCTTCTCGGAATCGTCGCATTCTTCCCAACCTGTCGCATACCGTCAAGCGCGCCGGTCCACCAAGCTTGTCCAGTTGCGAGCCCCGTGCTAGCGTACGTCCCATGCGTGTCACCCTCCTCGCCCTGATCATCATGTGGACCTCGCCGCTCGTCGCGATCGAGGTCTCTCGCGACGACGTTCGCTCCCAAGTGCGGAGCGTCTTCGAGCGCGGTGAGTATCAGTCGGAACTGCCGACCGCGGCCGAAGCGGGGGCGGAACCAGGCGCCAGCCTTTTCGATCAATTGCTGCGCATTTTGGGCGCCGACAACGTCCGCGACGTGATTTGGCTCTGCCTCATCGCAGGCGCCGCGATCACCGTGGCATTGCTGGCCGTATGGTTGATCAAGCAGTGGGGCCCCGTGAGACGAACAACGGCGGCCCCCACTTCCGATCCCTCGCTCGAAGTGAGCGAGCGCCCGCTGGGCGACGCCGACGCCCTGGCGA
>JAJFFE010000375.1 GCA_021776775.1 Planctomycetota bacterium
ATTGCCCCACCCCGTCTTGTTGTTCTCACCGCCGGTCACGAATAGGTCGATGAACGTGTTGGGGTCGGCGTAGTCCCCAATCCACCCCGACCGCGAGACGTCGAACTCGAGATTGCGCTGGGTGTCGAGGTACACCTTCCACTCTTGGTTGAGCAGCTTGACCTTGATGCCGAGCTTCTTCTGCCAACCGTCTTGAATGACCTCGGCGATGTCTTTGTGCGCCTCGGACGTGTTGTAGTGCAACTCGATGGTGGGAAGCTCTCGGCCTCCGGCGCCGTAGCCCGCCTCTTCGAGTAGTCGCTTCGCTTCCTCAATGTTTCCCTTCGGAAAGGACGCGTTCTGATACGCCCCCATTCCCGGTGGCACCAACCCGTAGGCGGGAAGCTGTCCCGACTGCGTCACGTTCTTCACTATTTGTATTCTGGGGATCGCCAGGCACAGCGCGCGACGAACCCGCACGTCGTTGAACGGCGGCCGCGTGACGTTGACCCGGTAGAAGTAGCTGCCGAGGTAGGGACTGGGATTGAAGTCTTCGCGTGGAAGCAACGCGTCAATCTGCGTCAGCGGAACGCGATCGATCCAGTGCGTGCTACCGGTCAGGTAGAGGTTGAGACCGGTGTTGTAGTTCTCGACCGCCAGCACGTCGATCGTTCGAAGCGCCACGTTGTCGGCGTCCCAGTAGTTTTCGTTCTTCACCAGTCGCAATCGATCGTTGATGCGGCGGAATGCGACGCTGTAGGGACCGTTGGTGACCAAGTTTTCTGGTCGCATCCACTTGGTGCTCCAGTCGTCCGGCCACTTTTCTTTTGCTTCCTCGATGTTCCGGCGATTGACAGGGAACAGCGGGTAGAACGCGGTGAGCGCCAGGAAGAACGGCGTCGGATCCTGCAGTTGCACTTCGAGCGTGTGGTCATCGAGCGCTCGAATACCGACTTCGTCGAACGATCGCTTCGTCTTGCCTTCGGAGTCGATGTCTTCGGTGTAAGCGCGGGCGCCTTTGACGAACCAGAGCTGGTAGGCGTACTCGGCGCCGGTCGTAGGATTGAGGAAGCGTTCCCAGCTGTACACGAAGTCGTGCGCCGTCAGCGGGTCGCCGTTGGACCACTTACCGTTCTTACGAATGTGGAACGTGTACGTGAGAGCGTCTTCCGAAATCTCCCAGCGCTCCGCCACCCCCGGCTCGGGCGCGAGCGTCTTCGGGTGTTTGACGGTCAATCCTTCGAAGATCGCGCGCAGGACGCGACCCTCCGGCACCCCGGTCACGGTCGCCGGGTCGAGCGACGACACCTCGGCGCCGTTGTTGAACACCATGTCCGCGCGGTCCATGCGAGCACTGGTCGACACGGCGACGGCCACCAGCAGGAGACCGCCTAGGATCACGAATGACACGATCTGACGAACGATTGGGTTCATGGTGCTTCGCTTCTAACTCTTCGCAACCCGGGGATCGACAGCATCGCGCAGCGTGTCGCCCACTAGGTTGTAACTGAGCACGGCGATGAAGATCGCGATACACGGAGGGAAGATCATGTGCGGCGCGGTTTGAATGTTGACGTACGCCTGCTTGAGAATGTTTCCCCACGACGCCTGCGGGGGTTGAACACCGAAACCGAGCCAAGAGAGGCTCGCTTCGACCGCGATCGCCGCCGCGATCCCGAACGTCACGGTGACGAAGATCGGGGCCAATGAGTTGGGCAGCAGGTGACGGAAAATGACGCGCGCACTCGACGCGCCGAGCGCGCGTGCCGCGAGGGCGTACTCCGAATCGCGCAGTCGTATCAACTCCCCGCGAACGTACCGGGCAGTCCCCGTCCACCTCACTAACCCGATCACGATCATGACGTTCCAAATGCTCGGCGGACGCCAGACGACGATGGAGACGATCAGGAAGAACACTGGGAAGCAGAGCACAATCTCGATCAGTCTCGAGATCAACACGTCGACGATGCCGCCGAAGTATCCGGCGAGGCAGCCGAGGAAGAGTCCGATGATGGTCGAGATCCCGACAGAGACAAAGCCGACGAGCATGGAGACGCGAGCACCGTAGATCATCCGTGCCGCTAGGTCGCGACCGACTTCATCCGTCCCTATGAAGTGTTCCGTAGTGGCCGGCTGAAGCACATTGGTCGACGTCCCATTCGGGTGGTACGGAACCGGAGGTAGCCAAGCCCAGTCCCCCTCCTCCTTTTCGCGCTCGAACCTCTTGCGAAACCGGAAGCCCGCTTGGTCGAACGGAAACGACTTCTTGATCACGTGTTTTGCGAACGGAATGTTCCACGTCAACTCGACCAAGCCGGGGGCGTGGATCTCGCCCTTGAAACGGCACATGATCGGTTGGTCGTTGGCGAGGACCGGGGCGAGCAGCCCGGTCCCGATCAACAGCAGGACCAAGAACAGACCGATCATGCCGAGCTTCGACTTGCGGAAGCGCCGCCACGAAGAGCGCCAGAAGCCTTCGCTCTTCCGTTTCATCTCGTTGATGCTGTCTTCCATGGGGACCTATCGGTGGCTAACTCGGGGATCGACGAACCCGTAGAGGAGGTCGACGATGAGCGTCGAGAACAGGACGAGCACGGCAGTGGCGGTGGAAAGCGCCATCACCATCGGATGGTCGCGCTGCTGGATTGCGTTGAAGAAGAGACGCCCGAGCCCGGGCCAGCTGAACATGTATTCTAGAATCACGCTGCCGCCGATGAGGCTCGGAACAATGAGACCGATCATGGTCAGAAACGGAATCAGCGTGTTACGGAACCCGTGTTTGACGATGACGACCGACTCCTTGAGCCCCTTCGCTCGCGCAGTACGCATGTAGTCTTGTTGAATCACCTCGAGCAGGTTCTGGCGTACGAATCGAGAGTAGAAGGCTAGCGCCCCGTACATGACGCAAACGACGTAGATCGTCATGTGGGACACTTGATCGAAGAACTTCGCCATCGGAGAAAACGTATGGTAGTCGTCGCTGTACATGCCGCTAAATGGCAGAAGGTCCCACTTCACGCCGAGCCAGTAGACGAGGAGCAGCGCTCCCACGTAACTCGGAACGGAGTAGAGCCCGTACAGAAGCACTCCACTTGTGCGGTCGAACCATCCGTTTCGTCTCGCGGCGGCGAAGATTCCAATCGGCACCGAGATCAAGAACGCCAGGAACACCGACGCCGCATTGACGCTGAACGTCGGCCAGAAGGCGTTGGCTATCTTGTCAAAGATCGGATTGTCGTCCGACATCGACGTGCCGAGGTCGAGAGTGACGAGGCGACCGAGCCACTTCACGTAGCGCACGTGGATCGGCTTGTCGAGGTCGAACCGCTTCGTCAGATCCTCTTGGATGCGTTGCGACATTTCCGGGTCCATGATGTCGCTTGCGCGCATCGCGGCCGGGTCTCCCGGGGCGAGGGTCACAATCGTAAAGACGACGATCGTGATCCCGAACAGGGTCGGAATCAGCAGGAGGAGCCTGCGTACCAAGTACTCGAACATGGGGGCTTATCTTCTTCGTGGTATCGAGAGAGTGTCTTCGGTTCGGTGCCGAAACTCACTACTCCTTCAGGGCCGGGGTCCACCACGCCATTTCAGCGGGGCTGAAGTTGAAGATGCCCCGCGGGCTCCACGTCATTCCTCGCAGGCGTTTGGAAACGCCCCACATGGTCGCTCGGTTGAAGAGGAACAGGTAAGGCTGCTCTTCGTAGATGATCTCGCTGATCTCTCGGTAGTAGCCCATGCGCTTGTCGCGATCGTGTTCCTCGCGACCGAGTTGGAACAGCTCATCGACCCGGTCGTTCATGAATCCGCCGTAGTTGCGTCCCGAACCGTCGGCCTTGTACTGCTCGCTGTGCCAAATGTTCCAGAGGGTGTCCGGGTCGGTGCCCGTTCCCCACGCCGCGGTACACGCTTGGAACTCGTGGTTGCGGGTGCGCATCTGGAACACGGCCCATTCGATGATCTGAGTCTTCATGTCGATGCCTAGGTCGCGAAGATCGTCCTGGAAGACGGTCGCGATTTCTTGGCCGAGCGAGGACCCCTGCGGGATGAGCAGAGTGAATTCGAACTTTATCGCCGCATCACCTTCGCCCTTGTAGCGCCACCCGTTCTTGCTCTGGTCGACTTTCCAGCCCGCTTCGTCCAGTAGCTTGGCCGCCGCCGTCAAGTCGTACTCGAGACGTTTGATCTTCTTGGAGAACGCCGGGTTGGTGGGATGGAAGATTCCGAAACAGTTCTCGTAGAGATTGTACGTCAACTCACGACGGATCCGCGGAAGGTCAAGCGCTTGAGCCATCGCCTTGCGGACGCGCTTGTCGTTGAAGAACGGATTCGAGCCGTCTTGATTCCAACCGATGTAGCTGTACGCCCATTGCGGTTTGAGAACCTTGTATCCGCGTTTCGCGAAGTCTGATCCTTCGCTGGATTGCGTCGCGAACTGCTTGGCGTTCATGCGGAACTCGTCGACTTCGCCCTTGTTGAAGCGCAAGAGCAACATGTTCGGGTCGGGGATGATCCGGAAGACCATCTCCTTGAACGAGCCCTGCTCGCCGGGAAAGCCGTCCCACCGCTCGAAGATGATCTTGCTGTCCTGGTCCCAGCGCACGAACTTGTACGGACCGTTCCCGATCGGGCCACGGTTGTATTTGTTGTTGTGCTCGCCGGTCTTGAGATCCGGGTTCGCCTCTTTGTCGACCTCGTAGATGTGTTTCGGAATGATCGGGAACAGTGCGTTCCACGGGTTGGTCGGCAACGCATTCTTGTGGACCATGACCAGGGTCAGATCGTCGACTGCGGTCACGCTCTCGATCTGGTCCGTCCCGGTCTTCACCGACGGGCACGGCACATCGTCGTCGAGGATGTTCTCCCACGAAAACACGACGTCGTGAGCGGTGAACGGGTGGCCGTCGTGCCATGTCCGCCCCGGGTGGATCTTGATCGTGTAGGTCAGGTGATCCGCACTCTCCTCGAACGACTCGACGAGGGAGTCGTTGACCTGCCACTTCATCTCTTTGTCGAACATGAACAGGCCGCTGAAAAGCAGGTCCGCCATGTAGAACTCGTAGGTCGAGGACATGAACAGAGGGTTTAGGCTCGACGGGTTTCCGTCGCAGTTGCGGTACAGAGTGTCTTCGGCATTGATCTTGGAAGCGTCAGCCGGTTTTTCCTCGAACGTCGTTGCGACGTTGACGACCGGATCCTTGGTCGGATCGTAATCCGCTGCAGAACCGGACTTACCGGACGTGCAGCCGGTCAGGACGACGAGGAAACAGGCGAGGACGGGCCAGCAGCGAGCCATGGATCGCTCCTTCAAAACGCGGATTTTGCGAGGTTCACGAAGGCGGGATTCTGCCCACAACCCTCGGTCGAATCAAGGAATAGCGAAACTCCCCAATCGCCTTGCTTCCCCCCGGCGCTTGGCGGATCCTCTCCGAGTTCGTCCGCTCAAGTCGCGTTCGATGCGACGGTTCCGTCTGTCGTGAGGAGAACAGGGATGCAGCGTTACAGCTGGGCTTTGATCGTCACCTTCGTGTTTGTCATCGTGGCGTGCGTCACGGCTCGCCGAGCGCAAGCTCCGCCGGATCTGATCGTGGTCGCC
>JAJFFE010000376.1 GCA_021776775.1 Planctomycetota bacterium
GTTCGAACGACGTCTTGGTCCATTACCAGACGTACCTCTTCGGTCTGCAACCTGAAGCGATGGTGTTCGAATCGATTGCTCGCAACCACGAGATCCTAGGAGAGTGGCGCGAAGCGGCAAGTGCCCTGCGAGCGTTCGTCCTCGCAACGAAGTTCAAGAAGAACGATCCGCGACGAATCGGCTACGAGAAGTTGATTCGCGCCTTCGAAGAGCGGGCGATTGACGCGCTCGACAACGAATCGTAACGCGGCCTCACAAGCAACACGGCTGCAGTTCACCCATCCGAACAACCCCCGCCCGAGTCTTGTACTCGCGCGGGGGTTGTTCGCGTTCATTGGGTTCGCAGTTCGCCCGCGGAAAACCTGGGTCGACCGACTCTCGATGTCCGTAAGTCTATCCGAGCCCCGCCTCAACGATTAGCGTCAGTGCCGCCTTGTCGCCCCCGATGCTATACTTCTCAGCTTGCTATCTGTAGGCACCGGATCCTCCTTTACGGGAGGATCATCGAGCTCTATTTGCTCGTGCACGGGTGTGTGTGAGAGCGAATCAGAGCCATTATTCAGGACTCGAAGGGCGCCAGTCGGCAATGAGCCACGCCATCGACATCAGGGACGTCATTCAGAAGACGACCTCCGAGGTTGACCTTGAGCAGCTTCAGAAAAAGGGTTTCACCAAGGTCAAAGTGCTCGACCGTGGTGCGATCAAGAGAATGATCGCCGAAGCCGTTAACAAGGTTGTCGAGGACCGTCAGGCCGGATTGTCCGACTCCGAGCGAGAGCGGCTGCGCGAAGAAGCCAAGGAGGAGTTCGACGTCCGCATGCGGGAGCACCGGCTCGAAGAGTCGAAGCAGCGAGATAGTCTCAAAGAGGAACTCCAGAGC
Source organism: Planctomycetota bacterium (assembly GCA_021776775.1). Taxonomy (GTDB): domain Bacteria; phylum Planctomycetota; class UBA8108; order UBA1146; family JAJFFE01; genus JAJFFE01. The sequence goes on from JAJFFE010000376.1 coordinate 881, forward strand.
CGCGAGGGACGTGTCGACAAGCTGCGCGAAGAGATGCAGTCGGATCGCGACGCGATCGAAGCCCGCGAATCGCAGCTTCGCAACCGAGTGGCAGACTTGGAAGCGCGCGAGACGAAGCTGACGGAGCTCGCAACGCGAGCGGAAGAAGCGGAGTCGCGACTTCGCGAGGCGGATCAACGACTCGCGCAGCTACGAGAAGTCGAAGAGAAGATCCGCGAGCAGGAAGATGCGATTCGAGAGCGCGAGATTCGAGTTCAGCTGCGCGAAGAAGCCGCGGTCGAGCCTGCCGCGCCCGTCGGACCCTCAGAAGACATGATCTCGGACCTGATCCGGAGCGCGCTACGGGAAGTTCAACCGGAGCCGACCGAAGCGAAGACCGAGGACCTTAGCGATATCCGAGAGAGCCTGCAGAACCTCGCCGCGTCCATCAGTCGCGGCGGCGGGGGCGGTGCTGGGAACTCCGACATTGCCGGCAAGACCGACGCCGCCTCGATCGAAGAGTTGGTCAAGCGGGCCGGGCTGGTTTCTAGCGATATGGAAAACAACCTCGAACGTATCGAGGTCAAGGAATCGAAAGCGAAGAGCGTCAACGCCAACTTGGCCAAGCTCAAGAACCTCAAAAAGGGAGGGGCTTGAGTGCCCCCGGCGATGGAGAAGCAGTGCAAGAATTCGAAGAAACCGTTTCGGAAGATATCTTTGAAGAGGAGAACGGCGAAATGAACGACGAGACTGTCGATAGCCCGTCCGCCGAAGCATCGGTCGGTACGGACACCGAGGTTGTTCTCGGTCGCGGACTCGACGTCGGGACGGCCAACCTGGTCAGCTCCGTCCAGGACGTCGACGGCAACGTAGGCATCAAGATCCAGCGCAACGCTTTCATCGACATCGATTGCGACGATTACACGAAGAGCATGCTGACTCGGCTCAACGTTCAGTACGTCGTTCTCGACGGCAAGATGGTCGTCGTGGGAGATCCCGCGTTCGAGTTGGCAAACATCTTCAACCGTGCGACGCGCCGCCCCATGAAGGACGGCATGATCAGTCCGAACGAGTCGGACGCCATGCCGATCGAGAAGATGCTGCTGCGCACGCTGCTCGGTGATCCACAGGTCGACGGGGAAATCTGCTATTTCACGGTTCCCGCTGAGCCGATCGACGCCGAGATGAACGTCATTTACCACCAGGGCGTATTCGCAGGACTGCTCAAGAGCCTGGGCTATACCGCGAAGCCTCTCGTGGAAGGACACTCGGTTGTGTTCTCGGAGCTCGCAGAAGACGACTTCACTGGGATCGGAATCTCCTGCGGCGGCGGAATGTTCAACATCTGCGTCGCCTACAAGTCGATTCCGGCGCTCAGCTTCTCGACCACTCGCGGTGGCGACTGGATCGACCGCAACGTCGCGAACGTGCTCGGTATCAGTACGTCGCGCGCCACGTCGATCAAGGAAAAGATTGGTAACCTGCAGACGCCTCAGAATCGCGAGGAAGAAGCGGTCGAGATCTACTACCGCAACTTGATTTCGTACACGCTCGAGAACATCAAGAAGCGTTTCGAGTCCTCCCAAGGCATGCCGGCGTTCCCGGATCCAATCAGCATTGTTTGCGCCGGTGGTACGTCCATGATCCCGGGCTTCATCGACATCTTCCGCGACGAGTTCGAGAACGTGAAGTTCCCGATCGAGGTCGCGGAGATTCGTATGGCGGAGGATCCGCTGTACAGCGTCTCCAAGGGGTGCTTGGTCGCGGCCCTCAGCGAGAGCTAGAGGTACCGAACCCTAGTTGGCTCTGGATCTGGTGAGCGGGTTCGTTCCTCTTCGAGGGACGAGCCCGTTTTCTATTTTGCGAGTTTCTCGTAGCCTTCGCTTGGGCGCGCGCATTGCTAAAGCGGGCGAACGTCGGAGCTGTTCCTCCGGGAAGCCGCGTATCGAGAGACGATAGGGAGCGTTGTGCCACCAGGCCGATTGGGTGAACGAAGAGTCTCGAGCCAGCTGAGCCGTGCCGGCGGTCGTTGGTGCGTGGGCTGGCTCCTTGCGCTGTTGGTGCTCTTCGCCACGCCTCTCTGGTCCCAGCTCCCGACGCAGTACGAAGTCACGCCACAAGCGGGGTGGAAGTGGGCGTCGCTCCGGGGGAAGGGCCCCCCAGTTCCCGAGCTGGTCGACTACGTGAACCAGTCGTTGAGCAACATACGAACCCGGCTCGATCGCCAAGGGCCCGCCGCTCCGCTGATCGTCTACTGCCCGAATCGATCGTGGTTCGAGAAGACGACCCGAGCCTTTGGCGGAGCGACCCCTCACCCGTGGGCCGCGGCTCTCGCTTTTCCCTCGCGAGGTGTGATCTTGATCGACGGTGGCCGACGCAGCACCACCGCTCCCCACGAATACCTTGTGACTCTGTCGCACGAACTCGTTCACGTCGTTCTGGGGGTCGGTCTCGGAGCCGTTCCTCGTTGGTACCACGAGGGCGTGGCACAACACTTTTCGGACGACGTGCTCGAAGAGGAGAAGGGGGCACTCATCTCGGCGTGGGCGCACGAAGGAGATATTCTCCCGCTCGCAGAACTCGACCGGTACTTGAACCGAAGCCACCAACGAGCGAGCGACTTTTACAGGCAGAGTTTCTCTTTCGTCAGATACGTCTGCGATCGGCACGGCGAAGGGGTGCACGGAAAACTCGTGAAACGGGTCGAAGCGGGGACGCCGTTCGCGACCGCGTTCGAAGAGGTGGTCGGGAAGCCGCTCCTCGAGGTCGAGGCGCAGTGGCACGCTTGGTTGGCGGCGCAGTTCTCGTTCGTGCGGTGGTTCATCGGCCTGCTCCGGCCCTTCTCGTTTCTCGCTATGCTGTGCGCTATCGGCTTTCTCTTTCAGAAGCTACGACGGAGGCGTCAGCTCCGTCGAATGGCGACCGAAGAAGACGGAGAGCCGCCCGGCGAGGAATACTGGCGAGTCGAGTAACCTACGAGCGTCGGATGTACTTGTCCGCCGCCGAAGCGTAAGTTATGAGAAGTCGCTCCAGAAGCCGGATTACAGTTTGCGCCATCGAGTGACGCCTTTGTGGGGCGGCGCTAGCCGGCCGCAGCGGCGATCTCAAGCACCGGAATCCGAAATCGGAGCCTTCAGAAATGTCCAATTCACCCGTTCGTGTCGCGGTAACCGGAGCTGCCGGTCAAATCGGCTACGCTCTACTGTTTCGTATTGCTAGTGGCCAGATGTTCGGCGCCGACACGCCGGTGCATTTGAATCTGGTAGAGATCGAGCCTGCGCTCGGTGCGCTCGAGGGCGTACGAATGGAGCTCGACGATTGTGCCTTCCCGTTGCTGCAATCGGTCACTTGCACGGCAGATCCGGCCGTTGGATTTGGCGACTGCGATTGGGCGCTCTTGGTCGGGGCGGCTCCTCGCAAAAAGGGCATGGAGCGGGCCGACCTGCTGAACATCAACGGTGGAATCTTCACCGGTCAAGGTCAGGCAATCGGTGCCAACTCGAGTTCGAACTGTCGGGTCGTCGTGGTCGGCAACCCGTGCAACACAAACGCCTTGATTTGCCAGCGGGCCGGCGGACTCGACCCCAAGAACGTCTTCGCCATGACCATGCTCGATGAGAATCGAGCGTTGACTCAGATCGCCCAAAAGGCCGGAGTTCCGGTGACAAGCGTGTCGCGGCTCGCGATTTGGGGTAACCACTCGCCGACCATGTATCCAGACTTCGAGAACGCGACGATCGACGGCAAACCGCTCAACGATGTCATCTCGGATCGCGCTTGGCTCGAAGGCGAGTTTCTTTCCACGGTGCAGAAGCGGGGCGCGGCAATCATCGCGGCACGTGGCGCATCGTCGGCGGCGTCTGCTGCAAATGCGCTGGTCGATACCGTGCGCAACTTGAGGACACCCACCAAGGGCGACGCGGTCTTTTCTGTCTGTTGTGCCAGCGATGGAAGCTACGGTGTCCCGGAGGGGTTGGTCTACAGCTTCCCGGTGACGTCGAACGGATCCGAGTACACGATCGTCTCGGGGATCGAGCACACAGAGTTCGGTCAGTCCAAGTTGGCCATCACGACGCAAGAACTTCTCGACGAGCGCGACGCCGTGAAAGATCTGATTCCGGCTTAGCCCGTCCGCTCGGATAGCACGGGGCGCGGCTTCGGTGATCGAGGGCGTGGGGTGCGAAGGTCGAGTTTCGGCTACGACCTCGCGCCCTTGTTCATTTTGATCGAGATCGCGATTCGATCGTTCGGCACATGTTACAAGGTGGACTACTACCGTGTCACTTTCCGAGATTCCGTACATGCGTTGGGCGAAGAACCACGCGCACGATGGTCAGGTCAACCTGACTCAGAGTGCGGTTCCGGCACTGGACTGGGAGGGGCTCGGGCTCGATCCCCGGCAGATCGAGTTGTTCCACTACAGTCGCTACGGAGATCCGGGACTGCTGCAGGACATCGCGTGTCGTTGGTCGCTTGCCGAAGAGCAAGTGTTCTTGGCAAGTTCGACGACTCACGTTCACTTCTGCTTTGCGGCGGGGCTGCTCGAGCCCGGCGATCGCGTTCTTCATGAGTCACCCGGATACTTCCCCCTCGTCGACTCACTGTCGATGTTGCAGGTGCAACCGGTGTCGTTCGAACGGCGTTTCGCCGATGGATACGCACTCCCGCGCGCCGAACTTCGCGAACAAGTCGCGGCGGGGGTGAAGCTGATTCTTCTGACCCATCTTCACAATCCGACGGGGGCCGCGCTCAGCGAGTCAGATCAGGCGTTTCTCGCGGATCTCTGTGACTCCACGGGGGTCTTCGTCTTGTCGGACGAGATCTACCGTCCGTTTCTTGATCCGGATCCCGGTCCGCTGCACCAGTTGCATCCGAACATCATCAGCGTCATGGGTTTGAACAAAGTGCACGGGCTACCTCAGATCCGCATCGGGTGGGGATTCGCAGAGCCAGGTCCGATCGACCGCGCGCGCCGGATCTTGGACTCTACCACCGTCCACAACTCCTGCTTGTCAGATCAAGTTGCGATGTATGCGGTAGGGCAGATGGACCGGCTCGAGCGACGAGCCCGCGGAATCGCCAACGCTGGCTGGGACATCATGGGACCGTGGTTGGAGCGCAACGGATTCGATTGCGCCGTTCCGGCCGGCGGCTTGGTGTGCTTTCCGAGAGTTCCGAGTCCGACCTTCGCCGAGCGGGCCCTCGAGGCGGGTGTCAATCTCACACCCGGACACTTCTTTGGCGCCGAGTCTCACGTTCGCATCGGGTTCGGGATGGACCCGGCGCAGCTGTCGAACGCGCTCCAACTCCTGGAATCCGTCATCGAGTAATTCAGCCCGAGTCGGGCGATGTTGCCCGGTCGATTCGAGCAGCCCTGGGGGACGGGGCGTTGCTGCGATTGGGCCAACTTGAAGGCTAACTCTTTTCTTGGCGTGCTCTTAGCGGTTCCTCGCCCGGCCCGGGTCTCTCGGTTGCCTTAGTCTCCTGTCCGGGAATTCCTCCCTCCCGGTCAGTAAGGCTGCTAGCCCTTCCTCCCCAAAAAGGGAGCCCGTTCGCGGGCTCCCTTTTTTTCATCGGCCGCGCCCCAGAGTTCGCCGCTAGGAATAGTCGCGCGCTCAGCTATCATCGCGTGCGGCTCGCTTCTCAACTGAACAATCGACTCTTTGGCGGAGGTGCACTCGTGCGACTAGGTCTACTCCTGGTGGTTTCGCTGGCCGTTTCGTGCTCGTCGCTGTTTGCGCAACCCCCGCATACGTTCACGGACGTAACAGTGGCCGAGGGCATCGCCCCCTTCGATTTGTCACCCTATGTCATGATGGCCCACGGTGTGGCCGCCGCGGACTACGACGACGATGGCGATGTCGACATCTATCTTCCAAACGGCGGGGGCGGAGCCGGGCATCTCTATCGAAATGATGGGGCCGCGTTCTTCGAGGTCGGATCGGTTTCCGGGCTGCTCGGGACCGGGGACTACGCGCGGTGCGCACTTTGGTTCGACTACGACGGGGACCATATGCTCGACCTGCTGGTGGGCTATGACGACTACCTCACCTTCTCCGGAGTGAGTTCGTCTCTACGCCTGTTCCGACAGGACGTCGGTGGCATGTTCACGGACGTGACCGCGGGTTCGGGGCTCGATTTTCAAGATGAGCTCGGCGTGCACCGGACCGGGTTGGCGGCGGGCGACATCAACAATGACGGCTTTCTCGATCTCGCCGTGGCAAGTTGGGGGTCGTACGCCCGAGTGTTCCTAAACGGAGGCGACGGGACGTTCGACGACATTACGGCGTCATGCGGGATCGGCGACCACGAGTTCACGTGGCAACCCATCTTCCACGATTTCGATGGTGACGGACGCCAAGACCTGCACATGATGGTCGACTTCGAGCCCAACGAGATGCTGATCAATCAAGGGAATAACGTCTTCCTCGACTACGCCCAGTATTGGGGTGTCGACATCGCGATGAACTCGATGGGAGTCGCACTCTGCGATCGCGACAATGACTTGGATTTCGACCTCTATGTGACCAATATTCTCTTCAGCGATACCTACAACGTCATGCTGGAGCAGTTGGCGCCCGGAGATTTCTACGACGGTGGGTCCGGCGTCCAGACTGCTGACGGTGGCTGGTCATGGGGGACTACATTCACGGATGTCGATCTCGACGGCTGGCCCGATCTTGCCGTGACGAACGGATGGGACCTGCCAGCGTTCGTCGATGATCCCTCTCGGTTGTTCATGAACGAGATCGGTACGGGTGGAGACTTCGTCGACGCTGGGCCCGATCTCGGGTTCGACGACGAGCACTGGGGCAGCTCTCTCGTATCGTTCGACTACGATCGCGATGGAGACTTCGACTTGTTGCAGACGATGGTCGCCTCATGGTCCGGGGGTGAAACGCTCCGGTTGTACTCCAACAACGCTAGCGAGGCTTTTCCCAACGCGGGGTACCTCGTCGTCCAACCTCGCATGCCAGGTCCGAATCACCGGGCGATTGGGGCGACCGTGATCGTCCGGTCGGGTTCGGAGTTCATGACTCGTGTGATCACGGCCGGAACGAGTTGCATGGGACAGGAACCCGCAGAGGCTAGTTTCGGGTTGGGTGGGGTATCGGCTGTCGATTCGATCGAGGTCGTGTTCCCCGACGGAAGTCGGACGACAATCGGGGGGCCGGTCACTGCCAACCGAGTGCTGGTCGTTGAGCCGCCGAGCTTCATCCGCGGTGACTCCAACGGTGATGGCAGTGTCGATATCGCCGACGTGGTGTACCTGCTCAGCTTCATGTTCTCGCTCGGGGCCGATCTCAACTGTCGGGACGCCGGCGATAGCGACGACAACGAGGTCTTGGATCTGAGCGACGCGATCTACCTGCTCAGCTATCAGGTACTGCAGGGGACACCTCCCGTCACTCCGTTCCCGAGTTGCGGCACAGATCCGACTCCGTGGGGTGGTTTGCCCTGCCGGACCGGTGGCAGCTGTCCGTAACTCTGGGCGAGAACCTTGCGGACGGATTGAGCTTCGTGTCCGGTCGGCGTTACACTTTGCCAGCGCCACGTTCTCGACATTGATCAAGGAGCTCTACTATGGATCCGTTGCGAAACGCCCTGCTGGCCGGTTTGGGAGTCGCGAGTTACACCCAGGACAAGCTGAAGGATCTCGTCACCACGCTGATCGACAAGGGTGATCTCACCCGGGAGCAGGGTGAGAACGTGATCTCGGAATGGGTCGCGAAGGGCGAAGAGGAAAAGGACAACGTTTCGTCCCGGGTCAATCAAGAGATCCAGAAGGTCCTTCAGAAGCTTCAGCTCGTCACCCGTGAAGACTTCGATGCGCTCGCGGATCGCGTATCCAAGCTCGAAGGCGCCGAGGGCGAGTGAATCCTCTGATGCTCGTCGCGACACTTGCTCGCTCAGCGTCCAGACGGCGGTGGGGGACGTATGGCTCGCGGTAGCGCCCCGGTTCTTCGATCGATTCGAACCATTCGGAATATTCCTCGACTCAAGGACATCAGCCTGATCTTGGTGCGACACGGGTTGCACCAACTGGCGAGTTTCCTCGGAGCGCCTGTGAGGGTTCGTCTCTTGAGTTGGATTCCCGGCGTGAGCAAGTCGCCGGCGTTGAGCCAGGCCACCCGACTACGGCTCGCGTTTCAAGAGCTGGGCCCCATCTTCATCAAACTCGGTCAGCTTATCGCCAATCGGCCGGACCTCTTCCCTCAGAAGTATGTCGATGAATTCACAAGCCTCGAGGATCGGGTCGACCCCGTCCCGTTCGAGAGAATACGCGAAGTCATCGAAGAAGAACTCGAAGCGCCCCTCGACACGTACTTCCTGCACGTCGAGGAAGAGCCGTTAGCGTCGGCATCGCTGGCCCAGGTTCACTGCGCACGCACTCGCGACGGCCATGACGTTATTCTCAAGGTGCAGAAACCTGGCATGCAGAAGATCATCGAGAGCGATCTCGAAATCCTCGCCATCGTCGCAGAAGCGCTCGCCCACGTTGACGGTTTGGAACAGTCGGACCCCGAAGGTGTCGTGGCTGAGGTGACGCGAACCATCGAGCGAGAGTTGAACTTCAACTTCGAACGACACGCCATCGAGCGCGTAGCCGCGAACTTCAAAGACGATCCGGCTCTTCGGGTGCCGAAAACCTATCCGAAGCTCTCGACCCGCCGTCTTCTCGTGCAAGAGCGTTTTCGCGGTACCGCGCTTCGTCGACTCGACCCCAAGAAGTTGAGCCACGCGGAGCGGCATCGGATCGCGCGCGAATGCAGCCGGGTCATGTTTCAGATGATCTTCCGCGACGGTTACTTCCACGCGGACCCGCACGCCTCGAACGTTATGTTGCTCGACGACGGCAAGATCGGTCTGATCGACTTCGGATCCATGGGAGTTTTCAGCGAGGAGATGCGGCATCGCCTCGTCAAACTGATGCGAGCGTTGATCGATCGAGACTTCAAGCAGGTGGCGAGAGAAGTCCTCCGCATCGGCCGCCCACAGGGTAGCGATCTGCACATGTTCCAGTTCTCGCAGGACCTTGCGTCCCGCTTGGATCCGTTCTTCGGGTTATCTCTGTCCGAGACCGACGTCCCGGCGTTGTTTCTCACAGTGATGAGTATTGCCCGGGAATACCGCATCATGATCGTCTCCGGGTTCGTGACCATGACACGCTGCTTGGTCTTGATGGAGGGGGTGACCTGTCGCCTCGCTCCCGATTTCGACGCGGTCGCCGAGATGGAACCTCTGGTGCGTCAGCACTTGTTCGAGAAGTACCGACCCGACCGCCTTGCCGCCGACGCATTCGACGAGATTGTCGATACGGTGAAGGCGGTGTCGGAGTATCCCCATCTCATCGGGGACATACTTCGCAAGGCGTCAGAGGGACGTCTCGAGATCGACACCGAACTCAAGGGCCTCGATCGGCTCCAGCGCCACCTTGATCTCGCGTCGAACCGCATCGTCCTCGCGCTCGTCGTTTCGTCGTTACTCGTGTCGAGTTCACTGGTGATCTCTAACGACGTCGGCCCTGTGTGGCACAACATGTCCATTCTCGGGCTCGGCGGGTATGTGGTCGCCGGATTGATCGCGGCGCGGATCGCCCTGGCGATGTTCCGCCGCGTCTGACCGGGCTCCGGGCGGGCCAGCGCGCCGCAGCCGCCCTTGGAGGAAGTCGACCGCTCTCGCCGATAGACTCGCTGTCGCAACTGAACCACGTCTTACGGTGCCAGGGGGTTGCGTCACCGGGGCCTCGGACCTACCATTCCGGGCCATCTAGGCCATGAATCATTGGCCAAGTCTGCTCAGTAGAGGAGTCGAGTTGAAGCCGCCGTACCTGATGACTCTGGACGAGACCGCAACCGAGGTTCCGCGCGACAAGCGTGTGTACTTCGAGGTCTTCGGTTGCCAGATGAACAAGCTCGACTCCGAGTTGATGCTCGAGTCGCTCTCGCAGAGCGGCTACACACTCACGCACGACGTCGAAGACGCCGGCGTGATTATCTACAACACATGCTCGATCCGAGAGAAGGCCGAAGAGCGCGCCTACTCCCGTCTCGGATCGTTCAAGAAACGCAAGGCACAGGACCCGAATCTGGTCATCGCGCTGACCGGTTGTGTGGCGCAGCACCACGAGTCGGCCTTGCTGGCGAAGCTACCGCACGTCGACATGATCGTCGGCACGCGGGAGTTTCATCGGCTCTCCGACATGATCGCCGAGGTGCGTAGCGGAGCCGAGCCTCTCGTCGCAACCGAGTTGGACTCGCCACTGGAGTTTCACCGCTCGCAGAATATGGGACCTTCGAGTTGCCAAGCGTACGTCTCGGTGATGCGCGGCTGCGATCAGGTTTGCTCGTACTGCATTGTGCCGACGACGCGGGGTAAAGAAGTCTCGCGACCGCCGGAAGTGATTCTCGAGGAAATTCGTCGGCTCGCCGAGAACGGCGTGCGCGAAGTCACGTTCTTGGGGCAGACAGTGAACTCGTACGGCAAGCGTTTGGGCGACGGGGTTGGACTGCACACGCTTCTCTACGGCGTCGAGGACATTGCTGGAATCGAGCGCGTGCGATTCATCACGTCTCACCCGCGGTACATGCGGCCGAAGCTGATCGAAGCGATGGCGACGTGTGAGAAGGCGTGCGAGTACCTGCACCTCCCCGTGCAGTCGGGTTCGAGTTCAATGCTGGCACGCATGAAGCGGACCTACGATCGTGACTTCTTTCTCAAAGTCACCGATCGAATGCGCAACCGCATTGCGAACTTCGCGATTGCGACCGACTTCATCGTCGGGTTCCCGGGCGAAACGGACGAAGAGTTCGAAGACTCCATGTCGTTGGCGTGCGAAGTCGGCTTCGATCACGGCTACGTGTTCAAGTACTCGCCGCGACCAGGAACCGTGTCGCACCGTATTGCCGACGACGTTCCCGAGGACGTCAAGAAAGAGCGCAACAACGCACTCATGAATCAGATCATGGACATCGCCCAGGTCAAGAACGAGGCGTACGTCGGGAGCACTCTCGAGATTTTGGTCGAGGGACCGTCGAAGAACGACCCAACACGATTCACGGGACGAACGCGCAACCACCGTATCGTTTCGTTCGCGGCGGACGCTGATGAGCCGATCGGCCAATTCCTGCAAGTGAAGGTCGACCGCGCGACGGGGACGAGTCTGTGGGGAAGTAAGGTCGGTTGTTCGACCGAGAGCCCAACGATCCCGAAGCCTCGCCTCGACCCCGCCCACGACGCGAGCTAGCGCAAAGTGGAATCGTCTGCACGATTCATGGTGCGCGCGTTAGAGCTGGCGGCTCGTGGAGTGGGGCGCGTTTCCCCCAACCCTCCCGTCGGAGCGGTCGCCGTTCGCGACGGTGAGATCATCGCGGAGGGGTACCACCAGCAGTTCGGTGGCCCTCACGCTGAGCGCGCGCTCATCCAATCGGTTCCGACCGGTTCGCTGGCGGGATCAGATCTGTTCGTGACGCTCGAGCCGTGTGCGCACCACGGCAAGACCCCTCCCTGCACCGAGGCTATTCTAGAAACCGGCTTTCGATCGGTGTCGTACGCGACCGAAGACCCGAACCCGGAGACTCGGGGACTCGGCGTCGCGCGTCTCGAGGCGGCCGGCATTGTCGTCGAGCGTGGTCTGCTCGACGCGGAAAGCCGAGCGCTTCTCGCCGGGTATCTCAAGCATACGGTTTGCGGGTTGCCGTTGGTGACGGCGAAGTGGGCCATGACGGTCGATGGCCGGATAGCCTCGGTGACTGGTGACTCACGTTGGATCTCGTGCCCCGAGTCGCTGGCGCGGACTCGCGCCGAACGGACCCACTACGACGGTATCTTGGTCGGCCGAGGGACCGTCGCCATCGACGATCCACTGCTGACTGACCGTTCATCGAGCGACGCGAACCCGACACGCATTGTCCTCGACTCCGAGCTGCAGCTCTCTCTCGAGTCGCAACTCGTCGCGACCGCGACCGAGGTGCCGGTTATCGCGTTCGCAGACAAGAGTCGACCCGGCGTCTCCGACCGAGCTGCTCGGCTGCAACAGCACGGGGTCACGGTCGAGTGGTGCGACGGTGACGCGACCGGTCTATCGGTCCCGTGCGTCGTCGAGAGACTGGGGTCGCTCTCGATGACGACTGTTCTCGTCGAAGGCGGGGCTGACGTTCACGGGTCGTTCATCAGTCGTGGTTGCGTCGATCGAGTGCAGGTCGTCATCGGAGGCAAGATTGTGGGCGGTCGCGACGCTCCGGGACCGGTCGGCGGGGACGGGTATCCGTCGATGGCCGAGGCTATCTCACTCTCGGCCCTGCGCACCACCCGAGTCGGAAACGATGTCTGGATCGAGGGCGCCATCACCGAGGCGGGGCTCGGGAACTACTGAGCGCCGTCTTCCTCGAAGTCGTTCCTGCCAGAAGTCGCAAAGTTAGCACAGCTAGTCGGTTGTGCCCCAAGGCCGCAGGGCCTCGGTCGGCTCGCAATCGACGATGTTAGACTTCTTCGCTTCTTCCAGGGGCACACCTGTACGTCGCGTGATCTCGGTCGGTGGCCGAGTGCGAGGGGACGACGTTTTGACGGTTGAGTGGCGTCGAGTGCGACCGTCCCGTGTGGCGGCGATTCTTGCCGTGTCCGTATTGGTCACGTCGTGTGGCTATCTGCGGATGCCGCTGATCCTTCGTTCGCATCCGGTTTTGCGCGACGACACCCCATTCCAACTAACACACCAGATGCTCGAGCGGTTGGATCGGGTCGACCTCGACGCCTTTGTCGTCGACTGCCTGGCCCGTTCAGAGCGAGCGTGGAAGGCGGGAGACCGGAGCGAAGCGCACCGTCTTGCGACCCGCTGTTTGGACGTCGATCCCGATCACATTCGCGCGAAGATCATCGTCGAAGCGGCAAGCTCTGCAGAGCGCCAGCTGCGGAATCTGGTTTCCCGTATCGAGGAACTGATCGACGAAGGGCAGTATCAGCGTGCCCTCGATCTACTCGAACCATGCGTCGACGATCCGCGCGGTCGAGTATCGACGTCCGTTACCAAGCGTCAACTGGTAGAGCGCGCCTGGTTCGATCTCCGCTACACGTTCGATCGTCGTGATGTTCCTGGCGGCGGCGCGTCGATGACGCGAGTCCTAGGAGATGCAGCGAAATTTGTCGCTCGACACGAGTTCCTCTTGCGCCGAGTCGAGCTCGACCTCGACGATGAGATACGCGATTGGGAAGCTCGACTAGCGATTCGGCACGCCAGTGATCGAGCGAGATCGCTCGCCGATTCTCTCGAGCGAGTCGCCTCGTTTCGCCGAGCGTTCGAGTGCCGTCGCTCTGCGTTGCTGCTCGACTCGACGGACGAGTTACTTCGCCACGAAATGTTCGCCGCGCGGCAACGTTGGATCGAATCTTCGCTCGAAAAGATGAACCGAGCGCTCGCCCACCAAGACTGGTCGACCGCGCACCGCCACGTCGCCCCGTTGATCCAGCACGTCACGCGGGATGATCCAGGATTGAAGGGGACCCTCGACCTCCTTCAGACCAAACACGTCGACGAACTCGCCGAAGAGGCGGAGTCCTTTCTTGCGAATGACCTTCCCGGGTGTGCACTGTTGACGACTCTCGAGGCGATCTCTGTCGCCGACGACTCGAACTCTGCCCTCGGCTCGCTGTTGGCTCGCTGTCGGGAACGAGTCGAGAGTCGTCCGCTCGTTTCCGTCGACACCGAGCAGCACCCGGACGGCGACCTGTACCTAGTTCCTTTGGTCGTGGTGAGTTCCGCCGCGCCGGAGTACAGCGAGACACGGTCGATTCAAGACGAACACAGCTCTGTGGGAATGCGCCCGTGCGGCACGCAGTGGAAGTCGAGTCCTGGCCACGAGGCAGACAGGCGTAGCCGGCGAGAGCTGTCCGTACAGCTGCACGAACTCGATCTGCGACTGAAGCGCCTCGACGATTTCGAACGCGCCGCGGTCGAGCGTCGGTACGAAATGATCGAGTCGAAGCTGAAGCGGATCGACACGAGGATTCTCGCTCATGACGGCGGACGACGAGTCACCGCTTGGAAAGTCGACAGCGTCGAATCCGAGAAGCACTCCGTGAGTGCCGAGCTCACGGTATCAGTCACCATCCTGCGGCGCGGCCACGAGTGGGAAACGGTTTGTGTTGCGCGGGAACTCAGCGCGGACGACGTCTCGGTGAATGCCGATCCTGCGCGGGATATCGCTGGAGAAGTCGCCACGCTACCCTCCGAGTCAGGCTGCCGGTTGGCTCTCGAGGAAGAACTCGACGACGAGCTCGCGTTCATCCTCGACGATGAGAGACGGCGCGTCGCCGATCGTTGTTTGCAAGTTGCGATGGCGAGCGCTGACGACGGTGAGATCTTGGTCGCGACGGAGTTACTGGTCCGCCTCCTCGTCAATGAGCGCGTCTCGACCGAACAACGGGTCATGGCTGAGATCAAGCTCGTCGAGTGGTCGAGGCGATCCGCCACCGCGGCCGCCCAGCTTGCACGAACGCTTCAGGCCGAGAGCGGTACTGAGTAGCCGAGGATCTCGAGCAGCCCCGCCACGCTTCGATAGGTCAATCCCCAAACCACGCTGCCGTCGTCCAGTTCGACCCCGGGATACTTCGCGGAGAATCCCGGCCTCGGCACCCGATGAATGGTGTGGTACTGCGGATCGACCAGTCTCGTCACCGGAACGAAGAGCCCAGCGGTCGCTTCTCGCGGGTCCAGTCGCAGGGTCGGCCTCGTTTCGAGAGTGAAGACGTACGGGGTGACGACGGTGTGCGGGCCGGTGTGCACCGGTCGATCGTCGAGCTGTCCCAGCACCTCACCCAACTCCAGGCCAAGCTCTTCGTGCGCTTCGCGACGAGCCGTTTCGTCGAGGCTGGCGTCGGTCGGATCCTCGTGACCGCCCGGAAACGAAATCTGTCCCGACCACGGATCACCCTCACGGTGCGCGCGTCTCATGAGAATCAACTCGGGACCGTTCGGGGCGGATTCGACGAACACGACCGCCGTAGCAGCTCTTCTCTTAACGTCGCTGCTTTCCAAGCGTTCTGGTTCATGGGCAGAGATTCGGACCCGCCAGTCAGGCGGAAGGGGTACTCGATTCTTCGCAGTCATGCATGCTCCTCGAACGCTGCTATAATCCCTACTTGCGTTCATTTCGAGCCGACAATTTCCCAAACTTCGAGCTTCGAGGTCCGGCCGAAGGGCGCTAGGGGTGGTGAGGCCTCTTCGAAGACCGCCGCTCACCGTGTCTCCGATTCGTTCGGCCGGTCCTTAGGACGGAGTTTTGTGGTGCGTTGTTTCGTCGTGTCAGTGAACGCTGAGCGTTTGATCTTGGCGGCTCGTCGAGCAGGGCTCGAGCGCGTCGCCATCGGAGTCGATGGGCTGTTCGTGCTCCGCGCTCTCTTGTTGTTCGGCCTCGTGTGCGGGACCGCCGAGCGCGCGCACGCACAGCTCTCCGTCGATCTCATGTTCGAAGATGTGACCGAACTTTCGGGCATTCAGATGGGGCTGAATCCCGCTCCCGGACTTCCCGGTCTCTTCCCGTCCGAGCAGGCGCGATACGGTGCCGGCGGAACTGCGGCGGACTACGATCGTGATGGAGACCTAGACGTCTACCTGGTCACCCACGCCGGTCGACCCAACCGGCTGTTTCGCAACGACGGCTCCGGCACGTTCACCGATGTTACGGCGCTGGCCGGCGTCGGTGACCTTGGCTGGGGTCACATGGCGTTATTCTTGGATCTGGACGGCGATGGATTCGATGACTTGGTCGTCCTCGGTGATTCCGTCGGACCGGTTTCTTCGATCACAGTGTACGAGAACCTAGCGGATGGGACCTTCGTGCTGCGTCCAAGCACCGGGCTCGATGCGTTCATCCCTATCCTGGGTGGGGCGACGGCCGGAGATTACGATCATGACGGCGATCTGGATCTCTACGTCACCAGTTGGCACGACAACTTGAACTACTTGTTTCGTAACGATGATGACTTCTTGTTCACCGACGTCACCGATGCTGCCGGGCTACGCGTCCTCGAAACACTCGTTTCACACTGGACTCCTGTGTTCTGCGACCTCAACAACGACGGTTGGCAGGAC
>JAJFFE010000377.1 GCA_021776775.1 Planctomycetota bacterium
CCATTGAGTGCGCCGCCACCGATCGTGGTGAGGTTGTCGAGCAGGTAATCGGTGTTAGTCAACGTCGTCGTCGACGCGGTGGTGATGCCGGGACCCGTTTGATTCTGGTGCGACATGACAATGTATCCGTGCGACGCGAGATGCGTACCCAGATAGTCGTACCACGTGTGCTGGTGGCCGTTGCCGTGGCTGATCACGACGAGCGGCAACTGCCCCATAGTGGCGATGTCGGTCGGGTAGTAGGTGCGCTGCCCGAGCCACGTTCCGCCCGAGTAGTTGATGGTCGTCGTCGCCAACGGACCCGCGTTGTTCAAGTTCTTGACGAGGTAGAACCCGGCTTCGTCGTACGACAAGCCGTCGATCAAGTCGCCCGGATCCAGGGTGCCGTCGTTACCAAAGTCGTAGACGACGTCGTATGCAATACCCACGTCATCGCCGCCGTCGAGGCCGGTAATCCACGCGTCGACGACGTTGTCGACGATCGAAGTCCCGCCGAGGGTCTCCGCCTCGAACCCGCCACTGACGTCGACCAAGTTATTGTTGGCCGCCCACTCCTGCGGGGTGCGGTGCTCGACAATGTAGACGCGGTAGCTCAAACCGGCGCGAGCTGCGTAGCGTGAAGGGTCAACCGCGGTCTCGACCTGAGTGTTGTCGTTGATCGACCGAGCGTACTCGAAGAACGGATAGCTACTGAGCGCTCCGCCGGCGAGGCCCGCGAAACGACTGATGTTGAGCGTGACAACGTCGTCGATCGGGTTCAGCGAGTGATCGGCCACGAGAGTCGTCGTACCGACGGCAGTCGCGTTGGCGAGAAACGTCAGCGGAAGATCGCCCGACAAGAACACGGCCGGAAGCGCAACCGGAGTGCCGTCGAGTTCGAACAGCTCGACGTTGGTATCGCTGGCACTCACGGTCACGGTGCCACCCGGAGAGCCGGCGCTGACCGTCACGGGGCGCATGCCGAACTTGAGCTCGTCGAAGTTGCCACCGGTGACGGGCGCCGCGTTGAGATGCATGCGAACGCCGGCGGACTCTTCCAGCGCGTCGTTCGCAAAGGCGAACGATAAGTTGGGCGGCAAGTCAGCGGCCGGGCAACCGGACAGCGGTCCGTCGCAACCGATGCCGTCGGCGGTCACATCGACACCACACGCCGGGAACGGGGACGGCGGCGCCGACGCCCCGCCGACGAACAAGTGCGTCAGCAAGTAGAGCGGATCGAGAATGCCGTGAGCACCGTCGTCGTTGACGTCGGCGGCGTCCATGCAACCGGGAGCGCTGCCGCTGGTGAACAAGTAGTCCAGCAGAGCGATCGCGTCGTCGAGTTCGACATCGGCGTCGCCGTCGAAGTCACCACGAACGAATTCCCAGGAGCCGAAGCCCGCGTGAACCTTGCCGGTGGAGAGAACCAATAACACCAACAGAAGCGATGGGATCGACCAGCGCATAAGACACTCCGGGATCTCGAGATTGAGTGGTTTCCAGCCCCGCGACTCGACCCAGCGGTCGAGTTCGCCGCAACTCGAAAATTGTCACGATCGAGCCGGGTCGGGTCAAGCGGCCGTTGCCGGCCGGAGACTGAGGAGCGTTCGACGGGCGGGTGGGGTCAGAAGTTTTCTAGAACCGTCGCAAACCGGCTGCTCATCCGCGCCGCGCCTTGACGTAGATCCGCCACGGAGCAGGATAGCCCTCGATGGTGCGCGACGCGTCTTCGGGATCGAGGAACTCGGCCAAGCTGTCGATCGGTGCCCACTCGGTTCGTCGCTGCTCGTTCACCGACAGCGGCTCGGCAAAGAACGTTTCGACGTCGACGAATCGCGAACGACGCAGCCAGTTCTCGAGACACGCGACGGTCGGCAAGAACCAGATCCCACGGGCGCGCGCGTAGCGCCCCGGCGGCACGAACGCGACCGGATCGTCGCCGGCCACGCCCTGACAGTCGACGATCAGCTCACCGCCGGGGGCCAAACTCTGGTGGAGCTTCGCCAACAGTCCGAACGGATCGCGGTGGTGATAGAGAATGCCGAGACAGAAGACGGTATCGAAGAAGTTCGGAAACAAATCGACGTGCTCGACGCCGAGCAGCTCGAACTGCAACCCCGGCGCCGCCGCGTACCGTTGCAACATCTCGAACGCGAGCGCGTGCTTGAGCACCGGCTCGAACCCGATCACGAGCTCGGGCTGGTGCGCGGCCATACGAAACATGAAGTAACCGTTGTGGCAGCCGATATCGGCAACCCGCTTCCCGGTGATCGAACTCATGCGCGGTTCGATCCGCCCCCACTTCAGATCGGATCTCCACTCTGCGTCGATGTCGTTGCCGAAGATCCGAAACGGGCCCTTCTTCCACGGCATGAACGCGCGAAGAGTGTCGTGCAGCGCGACGCGCTCGAGTTCGCTCAGCTCGTCCGGTCGACCCAACTCGACGACGTCGGAGTCGAACACACGATGCTCCGTGTCGACGCTCGGGAGCTGCGCCAGGGCGGCGCGTAACGTTTCGATCGCGGGCGAGGTCGCGGTGCCTCTCGCCGCGCGTAGCGTTTCGATCTGTTCGAACTCGATCCCCGCGCGGAACGGCTCCAGCAGATCCATTACTTGCGCGCCACGATCGAAACGAAGTTGTGCCAACGCATGACAGTCTCGGCGTGCGCAAAGCCGGCGTCGCGAAGCATGTCGAGTTGCTCGCCGAGGGTCAGGGTCACCAGGACGTTCTCCAGCGCTTGCTTCTTGCGAGCGATCTCCGAAGCGGAGTAGCCGTTGCGCTCTTTGAAACACTCGTACAACTTGGTGATCGTCTCTTGGAACTCCGGGTCGGGCGATCGCACCTTCTCGCTGAGGAACAGGATCCCACCGGGAGCGAGCGCTCCGGCGAGCTTGGTCAGCAACAGCGGCCGCTGTTGCACCGGTATGAACTGCAACGTGTAGTTGAGGATCGCGACCGACGCACCTTCGTACTCGGCGCCCACCGCGTCTTCGTGAAGAAACTCCACCTCGTGACGACCGGTAATCGGGGCGAGCTTCTGCCGCGCTCGATCGAGCATGGATTGCGAACCGTCGACGCCGACGAGATTCAGCGGCTGACTGGAGATGCGTCCGATGAGATCGAGCTGCGTTCCCGTCGAGCAACCGATGTCGTACAGCCGGGTCCCGGGCTGATAGTAGCGCAGCGACCACTGCGCCGTGGAGTCGACCACGTCGCGGTAGAGCGGAACGGACCGGGAGACCATGTCGTCGAACACGCCGGCGACGTCCGAATTGAACTCGAACGGCACAGGCCACGGTCCGTCCCGGAACAACTTATCGGGATCCGACAACAAACGCGGCTCTTCGCGCGGCACTTCCGGCGGTACTTCGGGGTCACTCATGCGTCTCTCCTGAGACTCGTCACATTGCACGAACGGCGTGCGTTCGGCAGGGTCCTCGGCTCATCTGAAAAACCGACAAACGGTTTTTGACTCGAGCCGAGTTGGTGGCTACCGTTTTCGCCATGAGCACGCGAAGCATCAACCCCCAAGCAGACACTGCCTGTTGCCGTGCGACCCAAATGGGCGTAACGGCTGCGGCCAGTCCATGGGTCGTAGCGGGAATGCCGTGTGTATTCCACGGCGCTTATGTATCCCAAGAGGCCTGCGCGGTTGACCCGCGCCTTCCGGGTTTCGGTGATTCATGACTCAGGTTAGTTAAGACCTTAACGAACACTGCCGAGTCTGCACCGAACCCGTTGATCCTTCAGCGGGTTTTTTCGTGCCCCGGCCGTTGTTGCAGGCGGCCGCTTGAGACCTTTCGACCCCAGGGCCTTTAGCGACGCTTTTCCTCAGCTCACTATCACACTTCGCCCGAGACCGCTTTCGAGAGGAGCGGTGTTATGAAAACCGATGCTACACGCACAGCCGAAAAGGTCGATCCATCCGCAGCAGCGATATCCGTCCGCGGGTTGCGCAAGACGTTCCGGGCCCGCGAACGGCAAGACGGCCTCCGGGGCGCGACGCGCTCGCTGTTTAGACCGTCGTACCGCGAGATCGTCGCGGTGGACGGAATCGAGTTCGACATTCAGCCTGGAGAACGCGTCGCGTTCGTCGGCCCCAACGGGGCGGGCAAGTCGACGACGATCAAGATGCTGTCGGGAATTCTGCAGCCCACCGCGGGGGAGGTGCGTGTTCTCGGCCGCACGCCGTGGAAGCACCGCAGCACGCTGGGATTTGAGATCGGCACGGTATTCGGGCAACGGTCACAACTCTGGTACCACCTGCCGGCCAAGGACGCGTTCGACCTGCTCGCTCGAATCTACGAGCTCGAGCCGAGGTCGTACCGAGCGCGACTCGAGGAACTGACCGAAGCGTTCGACGTCGGCGATTTGCTGAGTCGGCCGGTACGACAACTGTCGCTCGGGCAGCGCATGCGCTGCGAGATCGTCGCCAGCCTGCTGCACAAACCGCGGATTCTCTTTCTGGACGAGCCGACCATCGGGCTCGACGTCACAGCCAAATCTGTCATCCGCGACTTGATCCGCGACAGCTCACGCGACGATGGAAGCACGCTACTGCTCACGTCGCACGACACCGGGGACATGGAGCAAGTGTGCGATCGTGTCATTGTGATCAACGAGGGTCAACTAGTCCTCGATCGACCGGTGCGTGACCTGCGGACGCAGTTCATTCGACGCAAGATCGTCACGCTGATGACGGCCGAGGAGAGCATCGACTTCGACGACATGACGTGGGATGCGTCGGCGATCAAGACCCTAGAACGTCAGCCCTACCGGACCGTCGTCGAGATCGATACTACTCGGCTGGCGGTGGGTGACGTCGTGCAGGCAGCCCTCGCCAAAGGCCGCCTGCGTGACCTCACCGTCGAGGACCCGCCGCTCGAAGAGATCGTCCAAGAGATCTACCAAAACCGAAGCCACTGGCAGAACCAGAACAACTTTCAGGACGGTGAGAAAGGGCCCTCGTCATGACAGTGTTACTGGCGCGCGTCGCCGGCGCCGAGGTTCTGCAGCCGGTCGGACTTCTCTCCGTTGACGAAGTCTTGAAGAACCCGGTCGATCGCTCCGCGTTGGCTCTGCTCCAACCCGTCGGTGTTCGCGGTCGGGTCGAGTTCGTACAACGTAGCACGATCCTCCCACGACGCCACCTCGCCACGCTTGGGGTGATTCACGCTGATGGGCTCCATAGTGATCGACGCCCCAAACATGCCGGGCTTCACGTTGATGACAATGTCGTAGACGTTGTCACTGGCGACGTTCGCACGAACGACGGACGCGGAGTTGAACGTGCGACCGATGAAGACGTGCTCGCCCGGCTCGCAAACGTACTGAAATCGGCACTTTCCCTTCGTGTTCCCGATCAACTCATGCGTGTCCCAGACCATGTACTGGTCACCCTTGCCGTAGCCGGTCGGTCGCACGAAGTTGACCAGCGATTTCCCCGCCGGCGGACGCGCAAGTCCCGACCCCTCGACCACGCGCATGTACTGCGGAGCGCAACCGGAGACGCCGAGGAGCATGAGCAACAGTCCAACGATAATGAGACCCCGTGGGGAGGAAAGCATCTGAAGTCCTTTCGGAAGAACCTGATGGCTGACGACACTCGCGGGACGACGCTCCGACCCGCACACCTCGATAACGGCACGTCTTATAGCGCGGCTGCGATGGAATCGAAAGCGATGGTCACCGGGTGGCGATCCCGCAGCGACGAAAGGAGCGACCGATGGGCGACGCCTACGCTGTGACGCGACCGCGCCGTCCTGGGAAGTACCGAGCAATCGTCGCGGTCGCGATGCGGCAAA
Source organism: Planctomycetota bacterium (assembly GCA_021776775.1). Taxonomy (GTDB): domain Bacteria; phylum Planctomycetota; class UBA8108; order UBA1146; family JAJFFE01; genus JAJFFE01. Next base: position 5,785 of record JAJFFE010000377.1, read on the forward strand.
CGATGTCTCAGCGCGGGGAGTTGCTCGCCCGCGTCCTCTTCTACTACGCTCTCTTGTTCGTGTTCTCCCAGCTTTGGAAAGTCGTACTCGCCCTCGACAGCACACTGCCCTACTCCCGCGCGCAGATGCTCTGGTACCTGGCTATCACAGAGTGGGTCATTCTCTCACTGCCTGATCTGCACGTGACCATGGAGAAGGACGCGCGCACTGGCGACATCGCCTACGGACTGCCCCGCCCCATTTCGTACTTCTGGAGTCGCATCGCAGAAGGAGCCGGATCGCACGTCGTGCGACTGATCGTGATCGGTGTCGCCGGATGCGTCGCCGCCACCGCACTCGTCGGATTGCCGCCCGATCCCGCCGCCTTGTGGGCAGCGCTTGCGACTGGAGTACTGGCCAGCGCCATCGGGCTTCTGTTCATCGGTCTGATCGGGTTGAGCGGACTGTGGCTCGGGGACGTCGCGCCGGCGTATTGGATCTGGCAAAAGTTGACGTTCATTCTCGGCGGGCTGATTTTGCCGATGCAGATCTACCCAGAATGGCTGCAGACCATCGCGGAGTGGACTCCGTTTCACTCGATGCTCTACGGCGTTGCCCGGTGGACCCTAGAGTTGGACGTTGGCGGAGTGGTTCGCACCATGGGTCAGCAACTCGGCTGGATCGCACTCCTGTCGACGGTCGCGATCTGGGCGCAGGCCAAGGCGATGCGCCGGATCGAAGAGCGAGGGGAATGAAGCAATCATGCGAACAGTGAATACACTGAAAACACTGACGGCATTCGTACTGGCGATGATCGTGACGAACATCAAGGCGACGTTCGCTCAGCGAGGTGCGTTCTGGACGCAAGCGTCGTTCATGATGCTCAACAACCTGATCTTCTGTGTCGTCTGGTTCATCTTCTTCGCCCGGTTCGAGGAGATCCGTGGTTGGCGATTAGAAGAACTGCTGGCCCTGTACGCAGTGAGCGCGTTCTCGTTCGGAGCGTCGGTCGCGATTACGGGAGGGTATCGAGAGTTGGCGCGAATGATCGTTGACGGAGATCTCGACACCTTCCTGACTCAGCCCAAGAACCCGTTGGCGCAAGCAGTGTGCTCGCGAAGCTTCGCGATGGGGTGGGGCGACATGATCAGCGGGGTCATTCTGCTTGTCATGTCGGGGTACGCGACCTTGCAACACCTTCCGATCTTCGTCGTGTGTGTCCTGTGCGGTTGGGCCATCATGGTCTCGACCGCGATCGTGGCGCACAGCATGGCGTTTTGGCTCGGGCCGATCACCGAACTTGCGCGTCAGTTCACCATGTTCCTGGTCACGTTCTCGGTCTACCCGCAAAGCATCTACTCGGGGTGGGTCAAAGTCCTCCTGTTCACGGTCGTCCCGGCCGGGTTCATCGGCTACCTACCGGTTCAACTGCTGATCGAGTTCCGTTGGACCATCCTGGGAGCACTCGTCGCCGGGACCGTCGCTTACGTCTTGATCGCTGGGTTCGTGTTCTCCCGCGGGCTACGGCGGTACGAATCGGGTAACCAGATCGGGCTGCGGGTGTAACTCGCGTGGCCGGACCGTCAGCACGGCTGGACTTACGCCACTCGTCGTGGAAAATGCTCGCTTCCGATACACACCAAAGGAGTCCCCATGAAAAAGCTAGTCATCGCGCTGCTCTTGATCGTCGCGCTCGTGCTCGGCGTCGGCATGTTGCTGCCGTCGGAGTACACCGTCGTTCGCACCATAGTCATCAACAGCGACGAAGCTGCGATCTACCCCATGATTGCCAACCTCGAGAAGTGGCAAGAGTGGTGCCCTTGGAACAAGGAGACCTATCCCGACATGGACTCCAAGTACACCGGTCCCCCCATGGGCAAAGATGCGGTCTGGACCTGGTCGGGCACCAAGTCCGGGAACGGCAAACTCAAGATCACCGGTGCCGACCCGAAAACGGGAATCGTCTACGATCTACATTTCGATGAGTATCCGGTCTCGAAGTGTGAGCTTTCGCTGAAGCCGGTCGAAGGCGGTATCGAGGTCTCGATGAAGAACGTAGGAAACGTCGGCAACTCGCCGATCTCCCGCTACTTCGGGCTCATGATGGACGGCATGATGGGCAAAGAGTTCGAGAAGGGGCTGGAGAAGCTCAAAGCGACCGCTGAGAAGTCGTAGCTTTTCAATGATGGCAACGGGAGAGGCGCGCTGCTTCTCCCGGCCTGCCCCCCCGCTCGCCTTTCCCGCCTTGTGCTTCCCGCGGCGCGCTCCTATTGTCGCTACACCATGCCCCAAGCCGCGACCAGCCCCACACCCACCCCGATGACTGCCGGCGTCGTTCTCTGCGGAGGCGCGTCCGAACGCATGGGCCGCGCCAAAGCGCTGCTGCCGTGGCGCGACCGTACGCTCATCGAACATGTTGTCGGTATCCTCGCGGAAGCGACCGACGAAGTTGTCGTCGTCACCGCCGGCGAAGATTCGACTCGGCTCGACCTTCCTGATCTCCCCGCCCGCATCGTCTACGACCGAGTGCCAGAACTCGGGCCGCTCGCGGGAATCCGCGAAGGGTTGGAAGCGATCCAGGCGCCGCTTGCGTACGTGACGAGCACCGACGCACCCTTCCTGACGAGCGAGTTCGTTCGCAACGTCTTGTCTCATGGCCGAACCGCGGCGGTCGTGAACGACGGGTTCACCCAGCCGCTGGCCGCCGCGTACGAACGGCGCCTCGCAAGCCGAGCGACTCAACTTCTCGACGACGATCGACGCCGACCCCTGTTCCTTCTCCAAGCCGGGGACTACTTGGAGATATCCACTGTCGATCTTCCCACCGTCGAACCACTTCGCAATCTGAACACCCCCGACGCCTACTTCGACGCGGTTCGTGATGACTACGCGAGTCGTGGCAAGGACATCCCTCCTGTCGTGGTCGAGTTCTTCGGAATCGCCCGCGAACGAGCCGGAGTCGCGCTGGTCGAAGTCGCGCCTGCGACACTTCGGACCGTGCTCGCAGCCGCGGGCGGCGCGGCGAGCTGCTCGTTCACCGTCGACGACCCCGCCTATCTCTTCTCGCTCAACGGCCGGCAGTTCTTACGACAGTCCGACATTCCGATCGGCCCCGGCGAGAGCGTTGTCGTCATGGACGCCGCAGCCGGCGGATAGCGCGCCATTCCGAGTACATAGGTGACAGATTTTCCACGACAATCGGGCGTCCGAAAGGAAGCCCGATGCTGGCAGGCATGTGGGGCGATGAGCAGTGTGCGTTGGGCGGCGGGATCACCCTCAACCATTGATCTCGGTGGACGGGCTCATCACGGACAAAAGGCGTGAGGGCAAGGCAGTGTCGTCTCCGGTCCGGTCGAACCACACTCGGGAAACGGTCCGATCGGCGGCGCGCCTGCCTCCAAGTAGAGGTATCCCAACAACGAAATGGCGTCACACAAGTCGACGAGGTTGTTCCCGTCGAAGTCGAGTTGCGCTGGGCATACGCTCTGGGGCTCGTCGAACAGATGCGACAAGATCGCGAAGACGTCGTCGATCCAAATCGTCGCATCGCGGTTCGCGTCCCCGCGCAGAAAGTGCGACGTCGGATAGTCGCCCCGGTGGTAGAAGCCACTGTGAGTACCGTCATGTCCGTTCATCCCCCAAGCGATCGTCGCCGGTCCGTCACCCGGGTTTTCGAGATCCGGGGCGTAGAGTTGGTAAGAATCGTAGGTGCCGCCAAGTTGGTACAAATGAACAAGTTCAACATCGCCGTCCAGATCGAAGTCGGCGAACGCGACCCAAACCGGCTGGACTACGATGTCCCCCGGAGCTGGGAACTCAATCGGCCAGCCTGGGCATGATGTTAGATCGTGCTGAAGAAGATGAATCATCATCAGCGCACCATCAGTTTCGTCCTCCAGAGACCACGCTGCGATCTCCATATCCCCGTCGCCGTCAGCTTAACCAGAGGATGCTCGAGGAATGCAGGTTGGGCGCGGGGGCGCAAAACTGCAAACGATCGGACGCGATCCGAAGCACGTTACGGGCGCATCGTGGCGTGGCTCGAACACCAGTGGGTTGGGGATGGTCGAGTCGATGGCTCGCCACCGACTATGAGGCACGGGAGTGGGGTCGGTCGCCGGGTTGCGGGTTGGCAAACAAGTACGCGTGTGAACGACGGACAGGCGCATCGGGGCGTGAACGATTCTGTTCCGGGCGAGGGGCAGCGGGGGTGCCCGACTCCGTTGGGTGTCGATTGAGATACGTGGATGTTGGCAGGGGCTATGTGATCCCTGTCGGAGATGCGGCTGGGCCATCC
>JAJFFE010000378.1 GCA_021776775.1 Planctomycetota bacterium
GAATCGGCGCGGTCATCGTCTCGCTAGCCATGCTTCCGGAGCGGTCGACGTACCGCACAGGGCTCGCGATCGACTGCCCGGGCGGGTCGATCTACATCGGTGACGAGCTCGCCGGTGTAGATCGAGTGGAGATCGACCTTCGGGGGGACGAGCCCTTCTTGTTACGACCCGCCGGCGGATCGTTGACCCCCGACAACATCATGGCGGCAATCTTGGACGCGATGCCGACGGACGCCCAACTACCACCGAGCACTTCGACCTCTTCGTTTCAGTGGCTGGACGAACAGCACGAACTCAACGCTCTCGAACCGCGTCGTGTGATTCGGCCGGACCAGAGTGTGGACTGGATCATCCCGATATTCGGAACTATCGAGGGGCGGTCGTTCTGCTTCCCGGTTCGCGTTCGCCAAGGACGCGCGGTCGAACCGCTGAGCGGAGGCATGAGTAGCGGGACAAGCGTGACGCACGGGGGAATCTTCGGTAAGCAACGACTACAAGGGAAGAACCTAGACATCTCCTACTCCCTCAAGAAGCGCAAAGCCGACGCTCCTGCGGCATGGCTGGACCGCTTTCCCGACGGGGCTCCGAGCCTGCGCGAATAGCCCGCGACCCCCGCAAACAAAGAGACCTCGCACCGGACCGCGTCGAACGCGTCCCGTGCGAGGTCTCTTCGTTTACTAGCGTTCTAGCCTACGGGCAACTCGTAAATGTCGAGCAACCCAGCGGGTCGACCGTCGGGTCGATGCCGCACCCAGGGAATGGCGCAGCTGGCGTGGTCCCAGCGCCGAAGAGATGATCGAGGATGAACACGACGTCCGCGATGTTCTCGCTGCCGTCGTCGTTCGAGTCGCACGCATCGGCGCAACCCGGTTGCGCTCCCCCACTGAACAATCCATCGAGCTGCGCGATCGGGTCGGAGATGTCGACTCCGCCGTCGTCGTTGCAGTCGCCGCGCACGAACGTGCCGCACGCGGGGCCCGGCGGCGTTTCGGACGGATCGGCGGGGTTGCTACACCCGTCGATTTCGTCCCGATCGAAGAAGCCGTCTTCGTCGCGATCGATACCGATCCGGGTCTGTGAGCCGAGCGGCACCACCGTCAACGTCATAGTCCCGCCCGACAGAGTGCCATTGCGCATCTGGGCCGTGGTCACCGTTTCGGAGGCGCGATCCGACTGCCAGACGTCGCCTCCTTCGTACCGGTAGCCGCGCGCTTCACCCAGTCGTAGCCCGTTCGCCACAAGCCCCACATCGTTGGACTCGGCAAGTTGGCTGAACTCGTCGATCATCGCCAGCACCGTAGGGTCGGACTGAGTCGTGCCGTCGAACGACAGCTGCTGTCCAACCGCCGCGTGTGTGTCGTGGCTCAACGGGCCTAGCGGCTCGAATATGGTTGTCATCGATCCCTGCGGTAGATCCGAGCCCGAGAACGCGAGCATGAACGCAACGATATTGGCGACCTGCTGGTCGGACACGACGCTGAACGCCGGCTCCGTGAGGAACCGTTCCAACGAGTCGACCGAACCGTCGTGCAGGTAGCCGAACCCTTGCGTGTTCGCCAACTGCGTGGTGTTGAACCCTGTCTTCTCGTAGTCGTTGCGAAGCTGAGGAATCTTGATCGTCACGTTGGTCGAACCGTCGACCCCGACCACCATGAGGTGGCGCTCACCGTCGGGTCCCGGCGGAATCGGCTGCAAACTGAATCCGACGAGCTCCAGATCGGGGCCGGCTCCGGTGGGCAGCGTGTGACACGAAACACAGTCGAACGGATTGTCGAGGTTAGAGTTTCGGTACGTTGACAACCCACTGATCGCGTTGCCGTTGGGCATCGGAGCGCCGGCCGGCGCGAACCGTCCGGTCGTGAAGTGGCCCGGCAGCGGCAGACTGTTCGGCAACGAATTGTTCAGGTTGCGAAACGGATTCGGCGGGTAGTAGATCGTCGCCAAGAAGTCTTCGAACTCCTGCATTTCGTCGTCGGTGAGTTGCTCGTCGTCGCCGAGTAGCCCTTCGAACGCAGGGTTGAACGCTTCGATTCCTTCACGGTCACCCCGCCAGTGGTGCGGCTCCATTCCGATGATGTCTTGGAGCGTTTGCGTCGTCATCGGCCCCTTCATGGGGTGCCAATCTTCACAGCCCGCCACTCCGAGGATATCGAGGCAGTTCTGATTCATGGGCGCCATGTCACCGGACGGATCGCCGAGATCCCAACCGAGTCGATCCATGCGCGAGTCGACGTGGCAACTACCGCACGACGTCTGACCTAGCCCAGATGTGCGATGAGTGTCGTACAACGCAAAGCGACCGGTCTTGATCGCAGCCGGGGTCGGATCGTAGAACGGCACGGTATCGACCTGGAGCTCGCTCACTAGGTCGACGACGGATATCGACGCGTCGAACTTGTTGAGCACGTACAGTCGGTCGCGCGCTTCGTCGAGCGCGAGGCCGGTCGGTCCCTGCCCAACCTCGATGGTCGGCGCGGCACCCACCCGAGCACCCGTCGCGTCGATGACGGCCAAGTTGTTCGAGCCCATGCCCGCCACGAAGGCGCGCGACCCGTCACTCTGCCACGCGATGGCGCGCGGGTCTCCGATAGACTTGTCGCGCTCGGTCTGCGGAACGGTTCCTACTGTGTAGTCGAGGTGATCGTTCAGATCGACGATCGACGTCGCGGTCACCCCCGTTGGATCGGCGAACGCCGCGTTCACGCGGACGAACTTGCCGGTCAGGTTAGGCTCGAAGCGAATCTCATTGGTCGCTTCCGTTCCGACCACCGAGAGCATTCCTGACGTCGGGTGCACACCGATCGCCATGCAGATGTTCATGAGGCCGGTGACATAGGAGAGGTCCAGAGTGTCGGCAGCGATCACGGCGACGTCGTGGTCGACGAGGTGCCACCCTTCGGGACGCCCCGACTCACTGGCGCTGGGTCCGGTGACGAGATCCGTCCAGTCGCCGTCGTTGTCGTCTTTCCAATCGCCGTTGGTATCCTGGCGAACGATCAAAGCGACCGCCGGCGCGGTGGGGTTCGACAAGTTGATCGCCGGTTCGAAGTCGATGCCCATGTTGGGCGGGGGGTTCATACCACCGTACGGCCCGAGAGCACTGCTGACCACATTGGGCGGGAACGCGAGCGTGCTCAAGTCCTCGAGCCCGCCGCCGAGAACCGTTGTCTTGTTGCCCGACTCGAACACGGCGGCGTACACGGTGCTGCCGTCGTTCGAAACGGCGAGCGCTCGCGGATCTTCGCCGAAGATGTCGACGATCTGCGGTGGTACCGTCAGATCGCTCACGTCGAACACCCACACTTGGTTGACCTGCGAGCAACTAACGAAGGCGCGCGTCGGCGTACCGGCAAAGACAATGTCGGCCGGTTCATCGCCGGTCTTCAACGTTGCGATCACGCTGCGCGAGACCAGATCGACAACGCTCACGCTGTCCGAGATGTGGTTGGCGACCCACGCTTGATCCCCGATCACTCGCACCGAAACAGGATCGAGCCCCACCGGGATCGACTCGACGTGTACGGCGGTGCCGCTAGCCACGTCGAACAGCTCCACCCGATTGTCGGCTGTGTTTACCGCCAACAGCAAGTCGCCGGATCGCTCCAGCGGATGCACGTGAGGATTTTCCCAGTTCACAAAACTCTGGGCGCCGACCGTGCTGGCGACCAACAGCGCGAACATCAACGTAACGCGGGAAACAGTCATGCCGTCCCTCTCTGACTCAACTATTCGAATGGAGAAGCCCTGAGAAGAGAGTATCCCCGGCGAAGTGGCGAGAGCAAGCATCGCCTGCGTTGTGACAGAACTGTGCCCCGGGCGCCCGCTGGCAGCTGAGCCCGACCCCCGTGTCCAGAGCTGCCTAAGCGGTGCGTTCTGCGGGGCGCAGCCGCTCTAGATCGCTGCCCGCCGGTGACTGGTATACCTTCAAGTCGAACCCACGGACGGCCGCCATCAAGTGATCGAAGATGTCGCCCTGGATGCCTTCGTAGCTGACCCACGCTTGATCGTTGGAGAACACATAGATCTCGATCGGCACCCCGTGCTCCCCCGGCGCTAGCTGGCGGACGAGTAGGGTCATGTCTTGGTTGATCTTGGGGTGGTTCTGCAAGTACGCCTTGACGTACGCGCGGAACGTGCCGAGGTTCGTCATGCGTCGTCCGTTGACCAACGAATCTTCCAAGCCTGAAGAGGCGTTAGCCTTGACCAGCTCTTCCCGTTTTCGATCGAGGTACTCGCGAAGGAAACGAATTTTCCCGAACCGTTCGAGCATTTCTTCATCGCAGAACTTGATGGTGTTCATGTCGATGTTGATCTGACGCTTGATGCGGCGCCCGCCGCTCTCGGACATGCCACGCCAGTTCTGAAACGACTGCGACACCATGGCGTAGGTGGGGATGGTCGTGATCGTCATGTCCCAATTTTGAACGAGCACCGTATTGAGGCCGATGTCGATCACGTTTCCGTCCGCCCCGTACTGCGACATGGCGACCCAATCGCCCTTGCTGAGCAGACGATTGGTCGCGATCTGAATTCCGGCCACCAGACCCAGGATCGAATCCTTGAAGACGAACATGAGCGCGACGGTGACGGCCCCGAGCCCGGTGAAGAAGTACGCCGGACTCTTGGCGGTGATCGTCGATAGCAGAAGCACGGCGATCACGAAGAAGGCGACGATCTTCCCAGCCTGCACGAACCCTCGAATGGGCACGTCCCACTTGCCGGCGAGGTAGTACGCCTCGGTCGCCGCGTCGAGCACTGCGTATATGGTCAGCAACCCGACGATCAACATGTATAGGGTCGCAGTATCTTGGACCACGCCCGTCCAGTACACCGCCTGCTGAGCCGCGGCGGCCCCGTTGGCCCCCGCCTCGCCGGCGAACATTTCGTTACGGAACAGAGTCGGCGCCCACTCGTGAATCACGACCGCCGGCGCCAGGTGAGCGAGGCGACTCAGGACCTTCTTCTCGAGCAATACGTCGTCGAGCCGATTCTTGGTCTTGGAGATAATGCGTTTCAAGCTGGCCAAGATGACGCGCCGGACGATGAACCACGACAATACCGCGACGACGCTCAGCCAGAAGAGACCGTAGAGAAACAGTTTGATGTTGCTCCACTGAACGGTCGCCCACCACGTCGCCTGGGAAACCCAGTACGTCAGCCAAAGCCAAAACTCATCCATCGGTGTGCGCCTCCTGGTCAGACCGCAACCTAGTGCGCGTCGACCGCAGAGTCAAAGGCGAGCGACGGACAATCTTCGACACTCGATCCCTCACGCTTTCCGGCAATTGCACGGATACTGGGGACGACGGGCTAATCCTCTTGAAGCTCGACCGGACGAAAGGACCCCCTCATGGCCTGGACACTGTTCCTAGCACTCTTGGCTCCCACCGCGACCGGTGACGGCCATGACCGCTTCTACCGCGCGTTCTACATGGATCTCGCCGAAGGCAAGACGGAACAAGCGCTCGCAGAATATCGAGAACTCTTGACCGCATTCGCCGACGACGCGGACCACCGGGCGTGGGTTCGCGTGCGCGTCGCCGCGTGCGAGCTGAAGCTCGGCCGCAAAGCCGAAGCGCTCAAGGCGCTCGCCGACGCGGCCAGCGTCGAAGGAATTGGCGAGTCCGTGCGCAACGCTTTGGCGGACGTGCGCGGACAACTCGGGGGATCTCCCGCGGTGGCCAAGAGCGACCCGCCCGCCAAGCGAGAGATGACCCCGACGCGGAAGGCGGTCGAAGCGGGCCTTCGGTACTTGCTTCAACAGCAACGCGTCGACGGACATTGGCCGTCGCAACGCGAGGTTCAAGGCAAGCCGGTAGGACTTCGTGGACTCGAAACCGGCATGACGGCGCTGGTGCTGTCGACCATGCACGAATCCGGCGCTTTCACCCGATCCGACGAGGAGACGACGCGCGCCCTCGATCGCGCCGTTGTCTGGCTGATCTCTAAGCAAGACGCCCAGGGACGTATCGGCTTCTCCAGAGGGTGCGAAGAGTGGATCTACAACCATGGCTTGGCCACGCACGCGCTAGCGGAGATCTACGCCACAACTCGCAAGCCCGACCTGCGCGAGCCGGTCAGTCGCGCGGTCAGCTACATTCTCAAGCACCAGAACAAGCACTTCGGTTGGAAGTACGAAGAGAGCGGCGGGCTGAGCGATACTTCGGTCACGGCGACCATGACTTATGCGCTCCTGGTCGCGCACCGACTAGCCGTCGACAAACGAATCGACGTCGAACCGGGCAAGATTGCGCAGTCGATCGGCTGGGCACAGAACTGGACCAATCGCGCCACCGCATTTACGAATGGTCGTACCGGTTACGAAGCACCGGGCGACGCCGGGTCGCGCCTCAGATTGCTACGCGACAAGAACCAGTTCCGCTCGCTGCCCACCATGACTGCGGCGGGGATCTTCGTGCGCTTCGCGGCGGGCGAGGATCGTCAGACGCGTTCCATGCAGCAAGGCACGGCACTCCTGATGGAGGAGCCACACCTTCCTAGTTACACCCCGCCGGAAGAGACAGATCCCGGTAAGATCAACTTCGTCTACTGGCACTGGGGCACTCGGGCCATGCGGCTGGTGGGCGGACCATCGTGGGACAAGTGGAAAGCGGAGTTGCTCCGCGCCCTTCTGCCCCACCAGGAAGCCGACGGGCACTGGACGCCCGCCGGATACTGGAGTCCGGTCGGTGGACGTATCCTCTCGACCGCGCTCGCTGTCTCAACCTTGATCGAAGCCGAACGGTAGCCCATTCGACTCACTCCCCGGACGAGCCTCACGATCCTCGGCGCTCTCTTGGCCACGGCACTCGTTGCGGTGGCCCTACTGGTAGAGCGTACGACCCAACTCGAGATCGACCTCGTCCGGGAGTCGTGGCACTCCAACCAACTGCAACTTCTCGGCGAGAAGTCGAAGGCGATCAGCCAACGGCTGGCCCGCCCCCTCGCCCCGCTCGTCGAGGCGACAAGCGTCGAGCAGTTGATCGATTGGGTGCCGACGATCTCGGAGGTGCAATCGGTTTCGGTGCTTCGACTCGACGGGACTGAGGTTCGACCGCACCGGGGCCAAGCTGCCGACGGTGTTTTGGACGACGCACGAGAACTGCTCGATCCGATCCGTCTCGAACCCGACCCGGCGTGGTTCTTCGACGACAACCCCATCTACACGCTGCCCCGCGATCCGCGAGATCGCTTCGCGATGTGGATCCGAGCCGCCCGCACTCACACCGAGAAGAAGCGACCGACGTCCGCGGTCAGCATGTACCTGCGCGCACTCGGCGTTCTCGATGAATGGGCCGATCCGCCTTCACCGGAACTCGTCGACGTGTGGCGCGAATCCGCGCTCGCCGCCCTCGAATCGTTGACGACGACGCCCGACTCCGACCTGTACCGTACCGCCGTGGCGCAACGGGAAGAACGACACGCCGCGAAGCTGCGCGATCACACTCGACGCCTGGCGTTCGAGCCACTCGCCGCGCATGTCACCGACAGCCAGTGGATCTTCGGAGGATCGCCCGACGCCGTGATCGCCGTGCGGCGCGCCCGGTTCCCAGTGAAGCCAAATGAACAGCCCTGCCTCGTGGTCGACTTGAACTGTGATATCGCGACGCTCGCGTCCAACGGCGCAACGGTCACCTATGGAAACGAAGAGCCGAACACATCCGAGCCGGCGATCCGGCTGGCGAACTTCCATGGCCCGTGGTCCCTCGAATTCCAAGCGTCGGACGCACCAGGGCTCACCGAACTCCTCGAGCGCGGCCAGACCATGCGTTGGACGATCTGGGGAGTGGCCGGAGTCCTTCTGCTCGGGTTCGTACTTCTGTGGCGCGCGGAGAGCAAACGCGCGCAACTCGAACAGCTACGAAGCGACCTCGCGACCAACTTGTCCCACGAACTGCGCACGCCGCTGTCGGTCTTGAGGCTCAGCGCGGAATCGCTGGCCAACCGCGACCTCCCGCCCGAGAAGCGGCAGCGCTATCTCGGATCGCTTCTCGAAGAGACTCGCCAGCTATCCGCGCTCGTCGACGACGTCATGCACCTCGCGTCGGCCGACCGCTCGCAACGCGACGTCGACCGCACCGTGACTGACCTCCGAACGATTGCGACGAACATCGTAGAAGCGTTCGCGCCGCGGCTCGACGACGCCGACTTCGACACGATTCTCGACAACGCCGAGGAAGAGTTACCGGTCCGTGGAAACAGTATGGAACTATCCCGCGCCTTGAGTAACTTGATCGACAACGCGCTCGTCTACGCCAAAGCCGGCAAGTACCTGCGAGTGACCTCCCGGAAGACGAACCGACACGCCGTCATGGAAGTTCGCGACCACGGACCCGGCGTGGCCTCGCCCGATCGACATGCGATTTTCGAACGCTTCCGACGGCTAGAGAACCCACTCACGGCGGCGACGAGTGGGCTCGGCGTGGGGCTGTCCATCGCACGAGAAATCATCGAACGTCACGGGGGCACGATCGAGTGTCGAGATAACGACTCCGGCGAAGCCGGCGCCCGCTTTCACATCCAACTCCCCTTGAGCGAGGACCTGGCGTGACCCATCTCCTGCTCGTCGAAGATGACGACGATCTCGCATTCGCGTTGGTCGACAACCTCGAGGCCGAGTCGTACCGGGTGACTCACGAGACCAACGGGCGCACGGGGCTCGAGCGTGCGCTCGCCGAACCGTTCGATCTCATCCTGCTCGACATCATGCTTCCGGAACTCGACGGGTATTCCGTCTGTCGAGAGATCCGCGCCCAGCGGCCGGACACGCCAATCTTGGTGATCTCGGCCAAGGGGCAGGAAACTGACAAGGTGCGCGGCCTCGACCTGGGCGCGGACGACTACTTGCCGAAACCGTTCGGGTTGGCCGAACTCATGGCTCGGGTGCGGGCACTGTTGCGGCGAAGCCCCGCGACCAGCTCCGCGACCATCAAAATCGGTGATGCCATTGTCGACCTCGACAAGCAGACGGTCACCAAGGACGACACCGAACACCGACTCTCCCATCATGAAAACGAAGTGCTTCGTCGCCTCGTCGCGTGCCGCGGTGAAGTCGTCTCACGCGCCGAGTTGTTGCGCGAGATCTGGGGAGCGGAAGGGCGCTACGGTGACCGTACCGTCGACAACCACGTCGTGAAGCTGCGGCGTAAGATCGAAGCGGATGCGAAGAACCCGCAGTTCCTGCTCACTGCGTACGGCGAGGGCTATCGACTATGCCACGGTTGAGGCTCTCGCCAATCGACGGGCTCGCTCGCTGGCGACGGAATGGCAGAGCGCATCGGCCCAAACGCCGCTACTCATCCAAGAGCCGCGCCGGTCGCAACCCTAAGAACGCTTCACGAATGTTGGAGAATGCGCCGTAGCGTCGACCGAGTGATGTCTCCGATGCGCGATCGCGGTAGTTTCCACCTCGAATTCGGTACTTCGCTCGGGGCAGGTCCGCTGCGGCCGGCGGCGGCGAGTCGCGTTCGCCGGTCCCTGGCTTGACCGGGTTGGTATACGATGCGCGACGATCCAAGCAGAACTCGCGCACGTTGCCAAGAACGCCGTGCAGACCGTAAGGGTTCGGCGGGAACGCGTCGACCGGGCAGTGCGTCGCGTAGTAGTCGGGATCGGTCCAGTCGAGCGTAAAGATCTCTTTGGAGTAGACGTTGAAGAACACATCGACGAAGTTCGCCTCGCCCTTCAGCTCTTGGAAATCGTCGGTCACCCCATAGCGAAGCGACGACTCCGCTCGGGCGGCGCACTCCCACTGCGCTTCGGTCGGAAGCGTCAGCCGCATTCGTTGGAGCTCGAGCGTGCACTTGTTCCACGTGACCGTCTCCACCGGATGACGAAGGTCAATCGTGTTCTCGAAACCCGGCTCCGAGAAGACTGTACTCGGCGGGATGCCACTCGGATTCGAACGGGTGAACCGCAGCCATTGACCCTGAGTCATCTCGTACTTCGAGATGAAGTACGGTTCGAGTGTGACGTGGTGAATCTCTTTCGCCGTCTCGTACGAGGCGTCGCCCATCTGAAACGTCTGGCCGGGTATGAGCACGAACACCATCCCGGTTTGCTCGGCCACGATCCACCGCTGGCCGCTCGCACCCAACTCTGGCCGGTCGCCCGTGAGAGGGTGCCAGAACTCGAGTAGTCCTGACTTGGGATTTGGTCCGAGGGGCAGCAAGCCGACTTGAGGCGTCAGTTGTAGAGCGCGATACCGCTCGCTGTTTCGCGCGTACTCTGCCGCGTCGCTCCACGCTTGAACCGCCTCGACGCTTTCCACGGTCCGATCCATCACCGTCTCAGCGAACCGAATCCGACGTTCGATGTCTCGGTACAGCCGGAGTTCAGGCGCATCGGACTTCAACCCGCGAACCCCGTCCAGTAAGTCGACCAGACTGTCGTGACGCCACGTGTCGACGGGGTCGGCGAAGAGGAACGTGTTACGCTCGGGAGTCTCGAGTTCCTCTCGTAGCTGCTTCAGCCCGTTGACCGCGTTCTGATAGCTCACCTTCAACTGTTCGAGTCTCGCCGTATCCCCCGCTTGCCGCGCCATCTCGATCTTCCGCTGCACACGATTAGGACTATCGACCCAGCGCAGAAACTCGGAATAGCGTGAGTCCAACTTCACGTCGGCTCGTCGCTGCGCGTCGTCGTACGGTAAAGCCTTCTCCCGAATCCTCCGCAACGCCGCGCTGTGATCGACAGCGCAGCGACGTTCAAGCGCGTCGGCGTCCGAAATCCACTGCCGTAGGTCGTGGAGCAACTCGGGCCGAGCCGGATATAGCTCCGTCGCCTGCTGCTCCAAATCTTCCAGCCGCTTGAGATCCTCGAGCTTTACGATCTCGCGATACTGTCGGTCGGTGTACCAAGAGAACGTGATCGACCCCAATAAGACCACCAAGGCGGAGACGCCGACCGAGGTGGCGAGCGCGCGATTGCGCTGCACCCACTTGCGGAACTCGGCCCACGCGCCGGTCTGATACGCGCTCACGACGCGTTGCTCGAGGTAAGCACGGAGGTCACTCGCCATCGCCCCCATGTCGGCGTAGCGCCCGTCGCGCTCGTGCGCCATCGCTTTCTCGCCGATGGCGATCAACTCCGGAGGTACGCTGGAATCCAACTCCGCGATCGGTCGCGGGGGTCCCGACCGCACCCGTGCCACGACTTCATCGGCAGTCGGTTTTTCGTCCGGGTTGACGTACGGCATGCGACCGGTGAGTAACGCGTAAAGCAGAGCGCCGACCGCATAAACGTCGGTTCGCGCGTCCAGCCGGTCCAGCTCGCCGCGCGCCTGTTCGGGAGACATGTAAGCGGGTGTGCCCACCACCGACCCGGCCGCCGTCAACAGCGGCGACTCGTCGAGCCGCGACGCCTCTTGCTGCCGATCGGTGACGATGGTCGACTCCGGCGAATCGCTCGGCGACGACTGCGGAGCGGGATCGACCGTCGAGGTGCCGCGCACCTTCGCCAACCCCCAATCCATCACGTAGACCTCGCCGAAACTCCCGACCATGACGTTGGCCGGTTTGATGTCGCGGTGGATGACTCCGCGAGAGTGCGCGTAGGCGACCGCTTCACAGATTCGAAGCACGACGTTCAACGCCCGGGTTCGGGTCCAACCGGCCTCGCCCCGCCGAACCCACTCGAACACGGTGCGAAGATCGTGACCACGGACGAGCCGCATGGTGAAGTAGAGACGGCCGTGGGTATCGAAGCCGATCTCGTGCACGGGCACGATCCCAGGGTGCTCCAACTGCCCGGTGATCTGTGCCTCTTCGAGGAAGCGCCCCATCAACGAGACGTCATCTTGCGCGGACTCCAGGATGACCTTCATCGCTAAGTCGCGACGGATCGTCTCATCCCAGATCTTGAGGATGGCCCCCATGCCACCGCGCGCCAGCTCACCGTCGAGGCGGTAGCGGCCCGGAATCAGTTCCTCCCCGTCGGCCGGCGTCGTCGGTGCCCCGGTCGACGGAACCGACGGGTGCGTCTGCTCGGGACCGATCGAAATCGCGTCGATCACACCGGCCGTCTCGGAATACTTCGCCCACAACTGCTCGAGAAACGAACCCATCTCGGGCCCGGCCGGCTCGGCGCCCGGGGGCGGTTTCGGATTCGGATCGTTCGAGTGGGGTGGTTGGTTCATACCGAGATCATAGACTGAGAGAAGCGGGGAGCGAAAGCAGCGAAGTCGGCTCTTGCAAACTTACGAGTGACAACGACACTGCTGAAGACAACACCCGGACGCAGCCTCGACCCGTGGAATCTCGGAGTACCTCCCCATGCGAACTATCGTCGCTACCGCAATCCTCGCCCCGTGCCTCGCCGTTTCGTTGGCACTCGCATGGCCACAACCCGCCGCGGCCGAGAAGGCGCTGATGTCGCCGAAGGCCATGCTGAAGATTTCGACGCACGTCGTGATCGGCAAGGTGCGCCGGATCTATACGACGCAAGAGACCGAGGGAAACTGGAAGGTCACGCGCTACGCGGCCGAGGTTCGCGTCGAAAAGGTCGAGAAGGGCGAGGGAACCCACAAGACGATGTTTGTGCGCTACTGGACTCGTCGCTGGGGGGGTCGCACGCCCATGCCTCCGTCGACCACCGGTCACACTGGGCTACCGAAGTTGAACGAAACGCTGCGGGTCTATTTGGCCAAGGACTCGTACAACGGATTCGGTAAAGGCGACAACGACGGCGGCTTCGACGTCATCGGTAGCAACGGTTTCGAGCGCCTGAAGAAGAAGTAGGGCACGGGCCCCTCGGCCCTCACGGCGACCACGTCGCCGTCGCTTCTTCGAGGACCTCGATCTTCGCGTAGACACCGGTCAAGGCGTACAACGACAGCACCGCCTCTGCAATCGTGCAACGCGTCGCACTCGTGGTGAGAGCGTCAACTAGCGACCGCAGGCGCAATCCGAGACGGGCCAACCCCAACGCCCCGGCTTGCCGCTCGATATCGCGAACTCGCTGGGCAGTGAAGCCCGGCACGCCACCTTCGGCGAGTTGCTCCAACTCCGCGCGCACCGCACCGAGCACCCGAGCGACCGAACTGTCGGTCAGGACGAGTTCTTCCGAATCGTCGTCGGTATCGCCAGACGTGGACTCAGTCGAACTCGACGGATCGTCTTGACCTTCAGCCTCTTGGTCGGCTTCTCTCGGCAACGCGGTGAGACTGATCACGTGACCGTCCGTCAACAACGAAATGGGCCGCAAGACCAATGCACCGCGTCGCAACTCGAGATTTCCGAAGACGCACGTTCCCTCGGCCAGCGTCTGCTTTTCCAACCAGCTGATACCGTCGCGTTCCCACGTATCGTGAACCAGGACGACGTCGAGGGCACGACGTTGAGCATCGCAGACGGAGACGCGCAGCTCTTGAGCAATATCGTCGAAACGGGGCATTCCCCACTGGGCTGGTTGGATTAGCACCAAGCTACTGTTCTCGCTCGCGGCGAAGCCACCGATGACGCCGGCCCGCGCGCGCGACAAAAGCTCGGTGAAGTCGGAGACAATGGGCAACCGGTCGAGAGACGTCGCCTCCTGAACGATGGCGCGCACTTCTTGACGGGCGGAGAGTCGGCCCGGCGAGCTGCGCCACGCATTCAACAGTCGAACTCGAGATCGACACGCGAGGGCGGGCGACCGGCAGCCCTGCCAAGGACCGTCCGCCCGGTAGCGACGCCGCGGATCGAACTCCTCGTTGCGACCGCGACGCGCGTCTGACCACGTGTTCCAAACGTTCGACGCGTCGTCCCAGAAGTACACGGTCACACCCTGGTAGCCACTTCGGGTCTCCCACACGCGGGCGCCGACTCCGCTCAAGTCCAGAGTACCGACGCGGTGGTAGCGCTGACGGTGCTCGCCGACCGACCCGGCCACCGAATGGATCAAACCGCTCCGAATCAGATTCACGGTCGCGGCGCGATCGAGCAACGTTTCTGCGCTAACGTGCGAGTCGTGGTTCAGCCACGCACCGATCTCTCCGGCGAGCCGACGCAAGCCAAGCTCGAGCCGCGGCAGATCGACGCCGTGGGCGGAGGTCGCCAAGTTCGTGAGCCGGGCCGCCGACGCTTCGTTGAGTCGCGCAAACCCGTGGTGAATGAAGTCGCCGATCCACTGCTTCAGCGCGTCCAAGATTTCGACTCGAGTGCGCGGCGTGCCGGACGACGCGGTCGCCTCGGTCTGCGCCACCGTATCGATGTCGCGCTGGCCCGCGTGGACCTGCCACGCGATGATGGCCATGGCGCGGTGCAGGCAAGGCGTCGGTGCGTGGCAACTGCACACCATAGCGGTCACCCCGCTGCCCGGCACCCAGCGACACTGCTGGCCGTGTTGGTCGATTCGGGCGCCGAAGCCTTCGTCGAGCTGAAACGTCACGGTCGCGCCGAGGGCAATTTCGCGCAGCGCTTCATCGAACAACTTCTTACCGAGCCAACCGCGCAACTCGGCATCATCGATCGCCGACAACTCGTCCGCGACCAAGGCTTCCGCGGCTGCCGATTCTGTATCTTCCAACTCGACGTCGGCCGCCAGGGCGTCCGCGACGGACACCCACGCCGACAGGATGTGTCGGCAGCAGCCGCTCGCTGGGCACGAGCACGTCGACGCACCGGGGATGCGATTGAGCTGAACCGTTTCTTGGGACACGACCGCGGTGACGGTGTCGTCGGTCACTTCGACAATGACCGCCGGTTCCCGCTCGGCGTCCTTCTTGGCGCGACGCACGAGGCCGCGATTGGCCAGCGCAACCAGCCCCGCATCGTCATCGCGACAGAGAGCGAGGACGATCGGTCGCCAGCCGTCTAGTTGATGATCTGCCCGATCCACTCGGCCAACCTTTTCGGTGTCACTGCCGCGACTTCGGCGCCTACCGCCGCGCACGACTCGGCGATGGCTCGATCGAAGCTCGGTTGCGCCTGTTCGTCGAGCGCAGCCAGCCCAAACACTTTCACTCCGTCACCCACCAAGCTGTGAATGATCGACAACATTCGCGCCGGGCTTCCACCCTCCCCGAAATCGGTCACCAGGATGAGAATCGTCCGCGACGGCTGCTCGACGAGCCCAGCACAGTAGTCGAGGGCGCCGCCGATATCCGTGCCGCCGCCGAGCTGCACGCTGAGGAGCACCTCTGTCGGATCTACCGCTTGATCGGACAGATCGATGACCGAGGTATCGAACGCGACCAGTTTGATACGGACCGACGGCAGTCCGTGGAAGATTCCCGCCATGACGGCACTGTGAATCACCGAATCGACCATGGAGCCGCTACAGTCGACGGCCATGATAATGTCCCACGTCACCTGGCGACGCGTCCGCGAGAAGAACGAAAGCTCACGCGCGAGCAGTTGCTTCTTGGTCACGTCGTAGTTGGCCAGGTTGCGGCGAATGGTGCGAAGCACGTCGAAGTTGGCGAACACGCGCTGGTTCGACCGACGGTTGCGATCGACCTTCCCGCGCAACGCCGACCGCGTCTCCTGCGCTAGCTTCGCGGTCAGCTCTTCGACGACAGTGCGAACGATGTTGCGGGCTACGGCCAACGCGGCGGAGCTCATCAACGAGCGGAACGACAGCACCGTCTTGAGCAAGTCGTAGTTGGGCGTCAACTTCGCAAGCGTCTCGGCGTCGGTGACCAACTCGGTCATGCCGT
>JAJFFE010000379.1 GCA_021776775.1 Planctomycetota bacterium
TGAGATCCTGCGAATACGGCGTTGCCATCCGTGACTCCTTCCCGCCACTTCTGTGGCTGAGAAAGAACCTACGGGAGACGCACGCAAAGCGCAACCCTAACAGGCGCCTAACGCGCTACGACTTAACTGAAACCGCTCTAGGTCTGGAACTCGATCATGTACTCGCGGAGGGGCCGGCTTCGGATTGACCTGCACTGTCGTAACGTCGAGGTGGCACCGTCGAGACTGTCTATCCATGTCCAAGACACGGGCACTGGGATTGACGCACTGCAACTGACGAGCATCTTCGAACCCCTTCTCGCAGCCCGGGGGATCAAACACGCGCACGTTCGATTGGCTCTGCCTCTGGCTGAGCATCGTGGAACGCCTTGCCGGTGAAGTCGATAGAAACAATGAAGCAGACGGCAACCCGGGGAAGAGAAAACCGCGATATCGCCGTTTCCAGACCGTGCGGAGGGGGTGACGATCACTTTCGATTCCCCCCGCCCGCTGCTGGTCAGTGTAGATCGGCGAGGGACTTACGCGTGTGCGAAAGAGGGTACTCACTGAATACTCACCGCCACGGGCCGCGGCCCGCACCCGCAATTGGGCTACATGAATGGACGTGCGGCGAAGCGGTCATGGTCCGCCTTGGTCCCGATCGCGAATCTGTCCTCCGCGCCGAATCGCTTGGTCTCCAAATCGATCGCAGATTGTGTCTACGGCCTGGTCCAGCGCTTGGCTGTCATGGTTGGGTTTGTCGAATAGACCGAGTGGCCGGTCTTCGCAACTGGAGAATTGTGACAGGCCGACGCCGATCAGACGAACAGGCGGAGGATTCTGCCGTTCCCACGCCGCAAACAGAGTCGACGCGAGCTGCCAGAGGACATCGGTTTCGTCGGTCGGGTCCTGAGCTGTCGCACGTCGCGTGATCGTCGTGAAATCATCGCTCCGAATCTTGAGTGTCACCGTTCGTGCTGTAAGGCCATGACGGCGCAGCCGATGTGCGACGTGATCCGTCTGGTCGAGAATGACAGCACGCAAGTGGTCATGATCTGCGATATCGACCGGGAACGTGACCTCATGGCTGATGCTCTTCGCCGCGCGATCGGGAACGACCGGTCGGTCATCGCTACCGCGAACCAAATGCCAGAAACGCTCGCCGTTCTGTCCGAATAGATTCTGCCACTCCGTCTTGGACAGACCAACGGCGTCGCCGAACGTGTGGATCGCGATCCGTTCGAGCCTTGGGAGCGTCGCCTTGCCGATTCCCCACATGCGCGAAATCGGCAACGGGTTTAGGAAGTCCCTGATTTCATCCTGCGAAACGATGACAAGTCCGTCCGGTTTCTTCTGATCGCTCGCGAGCTTCGCGAGGAACTTGTTCGATGCGACACCGACGGATACGGTCAGGCCTGTGCGTTCACGTACTTCTTGTTTCAGCTTCACTGCGATGGCATCGGGCGGACCGAGGAGTCGAATCGAGCCCGTCAGGTCGAGAAACGCCTCGTCGATCGATAGGGACTCGACCAAGGGAGTGAATTGTTCAAAGACGTCAAATACTTGCTTAGACATTTCCGAATACCGCGCCATTCGCGGTCGAACGATGACGGCCTGCGGACAGAGCCGAATCGCGCTGGCCATGGGCATCGCGCTGTGGCAGCCGAAACGCCTTGCCTCGTAACTGGCTGTCGAAACGACGCCTCTTCCTTTGGGATCGCCGCCGACGAGTACCGGTTTGCATCGCAGCTCCGGCTTGTCGAGTTGCTCAACCGCCGCAAAGAACCCGTCCATGTCGGCGTGAATGATGTGTCGATGACCTTGGTCGTTCACGGCGAACATCTTAAGCCGACGGCAAACGGCACGCGAGCTGTGGCGCTTGACGCAGAGGTTTTCAGGCCCGTGGTCGGGCACCGCGATAATTCAAGCGGTGCCCTGGTGGCACGAAGGTCGAAGCGATGAACAAAGAAGATCTCGGCGCTGACCTCCGGGGTCAGTACCCGACGAGCCACAACGGCGGAGTGAACAGGTTCGAGTCTTCCCCAGCTACGTGGCCGTAGACGATTGGACGAGGGGTATCGAATTTCTTGTCCGCTTCGCCGAAAGCAAGCGTTTCTAACTGAGAATCGCGGATCTTGCTAAATTATAGCGGGTCTTGAATGACAACCTCTGACTCGTCGAGACTATCCAGCGCCATCAAAGACCGGTCTTATGGCGCACTCCTGGAGACGGAAATGCATTGACAATTCTCGTGTGGCGAAAACTCCCGCACATAGATCCAGGTAGGGTCGAGGACTGGCGCGGTGATCCGTAGGTGGATCCCGTTTCCAGCCCCCGCCACCTCAAACGCAGCGTGCGGTTTTCCCGCACTACGCTTTCCTGACAGCTTCGGCTCATCGCTTATTAAACCTATGAACTGGAGACGCTTTCGTATTCGGGAACACGAACGAGTCGGTAGTCACTGAAGACTCCGAGCGTTCCATGAATCCAAGTGCTACTCCGCCTCTTCCAGCCAAAGCCCTGACCGTCGTGAACAAAGAACCACGACCATCCCCAGGACAGTTCAGCCTTCGCTTTGAGGTATATCTTTCGTCTCAGCTCCTGCAAATCAATGGACGTTTTTGTCATCGCGTCCTTGCCTCGCCTTCGACGAACAGAACTACCATCAGTAGGGCCCCTTTGCTCCACCGGAGTTACCCGGCTTCTTCACTACTACGGACCCATCCGCCACCCTCTCAGCACCTTGCCACTTCCCGGTGTTGCCGGTTATAGGTTCGGTCTCCTCCGAGCATTTCTACTCGGGCCGAGGAGGGCTTCTCCAGTTGCTTTGCATGTCCTTGCTACCGTGCCACCGCTACTTCCCCGCCGGAG
>JAJFFE010000380.1 GCA_021776775.1 Planctomycetota bacterium
GATCAGCGCCGCTGTTCGCGGCCCAGACGCTCGCCGCGGTGTCCTGCGCGTTGGCCCCGATCGCCGCGGAGTTGTCCTTGCTCAGCAGGTACGCGGTGGTCATCACCGTCGCCGTCCCCATCGCCACGACCACGAGCATCAGGGCAACACCGCGCCGATAACTTGCTGTTGAGAATCGATTCGATCGGTCTTCAGCGAGCAGGCCCAAATTGTTGATATGACTTGTCACAAAGCACCTCCAGTATCCGACACTACTTTGTGTTGTTGCCGTAACAACGAACGCCGGGCCATGATGTATCGAGCAACGGTCGAAACCCATCCTTACGGGATGACCCCCTGATCATTGAGGGGATTCCAAAGCCAACGAAAACACTGCGGTGGATGCCGGCGGCACATCAGCCGCGACCTCTACGAACAGCGCCGATTCACTGAATATTTACAACCCCCGTCGTGGCCTTCACAATGATGTCCATGCTCCCCGAGGCGTTGGTCACCGTCACGGTGATATCCGCCATCCCGGCGATCCGCCCGAACCCGTCGAACTGCACCTCGTCGCTCGCCTGGGCGACGCCGATCGTCACCCCGGTCAGCTCCGCCGCGATGCCCGTGCCAAACGTGATCGAGTACGGATCATTCGAATACGCCGACAGGATCGGCGTCGCCGTGTCCGACGCCGTCGCGATCCAGTACCCCGTCCCGTCGGGCCTCGCCTTGAACACCCCGGGATCGCTCGGATCCGCGAGCGCGACCGACTGCGCAAACTCAAGATCAGACGCCACCATCCCCACCGCGCCGACCAGCCGCGCCCGATCATTCGATGAGAGCGACGGGACCGCCACCCCAACAACGATCGCCATGACCACCACCGTAATCAGGATCTCAACGAGCGTGAACGCTCTTCGGATTGTTATCGTTGTTGTGTTCATTGGTTTATGGGACAAGAAGATCCAGCGGCTCGCTGGGCCCGACGTTCGCAACCGAATTGGCGCCCGACCCGGTGTACGTCGCTTCGATCACGCCATCGTTATAAAACCTGTCGAGATCAAAGATCGCCGAATCAAGCTCGACATACAGGTCTTCCTGAAGCTCCGCGTTCGTGTGCGAAACCCAGCTCCCCGATTCGATCGCCTTGGCGATGAACGGCCAGTGCTTCTTCTTCGCCTTATCACTCTTTCGCGGTGTCGGATCACCGATATTGATCGCCGTAATCGGAACCACCTCGAGGCTCATGCTCGCAATCATGTGCGCATCAAACGCATCAAGCCCCAGCGTGGTGTCGTATGAAGCCATCGCCGCCGCCAGCCCGTCCTGCGGCAGACCGTCGCTCTGATAGAACGGCCCGTCCATCGCGGTGTACCCGGTCTTCGGATCCAGCGACTGATCATAAAACAACGTGCAGTCGCGATACAACCAGATCGCCGCACAAGTCACACGACCGATCACGCTCGACGCGGTGTTGATACTCAAAAAACTGGTCGGAGCATGAACAGCCATCGTGGCAATCGATTGGTTTTTGATCGTGTACACCGGCGCCGCAGCGCCACCCGCCCCCGTCGAGATCGCGTAAAAACGGATCTTCGCGGGATCAACATAGGTATCAATGTCCGACGGAACCCGATTGAAATCCTGAGCGATCGCACTCGGAACACCGACACAGGCGTTGCTGATCGTGACGTTATTCAATGAATACACACGAAGCGACGACGTGTCATCCGCGAGAACAATCGTCGCGCCGTTGAGCACACTGAGATCCCCAAACACGCCAACATGCACATCGCCCTCGATCTCAAGAATGGCGCCATTCTGGATCACCAGGTCGCCGACAATCACGTAGGCGCCGCCAGTTGCGCTGCCGAATCTTGCGATCGTCGAGTTATTCTCCACTGTGAGCGCCGCATAAATACCAGCATCAAGATTAGGCGTTCCCGAATTATCACTCTTGATCCGCGGAATGAAATCCTGTGCCGGCAAACCCACCAACTCCGCCGGCATGTTCGGTGGGATGCACGGGATCGTGAACCCCAGCACGGCGCCGCCAGAAAACTCATTATCTTTCGTCCGCAACTTCAGCGGGTCCTGCGCGTCCGGGCAGACGTACAACTCGACATTGAGCATCCTCGTACCCGCATCCATCGACAATTTCGCTCCACTCTTAAACCCAATCCCAAGCTTGACAGCGCCGCCAGACTTAAACGCCGGACCCAAAGGCCATGGCGCCAGCACGCTGTCGGGCTGTGTGTAGAAGTATTCATGGGCAAACACACCGAACTCGCTCAGTTCAGGGTCAATGGCCACATCGATCGCCACCTCAGGCTTCATCGTCACGATCCTTTGGATCACCGTCTTGACGCCATTGACGTGCGCGACAACCGTCATCGCCAGGTCCGTCTCCGTCCCAGCCGGAGGGTTGCCCTGCAGATCGGTCAGCACGATCGACACCGTGCCCCCAGCGATCGAGAACCCCTCGAGCAGCTTCTCGGGATCGGCGTCAACCCAGTCTTCTTCGGTCTGCAAAATCGCCAGCGCCAGATCAGCGCCGCTGTTCGCGGCCCAGACGCTCGCCGCGGTGTCCTGCGCGTTGGCCCCGATCGCCGCGGAGTTGTCCTTGCTCAGCAGGTACGCGGTGGTCATCACCGTC
>JAJFFE010000039.1 GCA_021776775.1 Planctomycetota bacterium
TTGATGCGAGAGGTCGCGATTTCAAGGTCAGTGCGCCCGGCGAAACGCAGTCGTATTGCTCATACTTCGAGTTTCGCCGGGCGTGCTGGCCGCCGGAAGCTCGAGATCTCGCGCGACATGACTTTTCGGCCGGGCCTCTAGGTCGGATCCAAGCTTCAAATGATCACGCTGCGCTGGAGCCGCGTGTGGATCCCACCCAACTGCAACACCCCGAAAGGGAACCAAGATGCATTTCACCAAAGCGATCTGGATTCTCGTTCTTCTATTGGTCCCCCTCAGCCTCGGCGCGCAACAACTCGTGGTCGACGGGGAGGCAGGCACCAAAGTCGTCGATGGTTCTCACGTGTACTGGGCGACATCGGGCGGAGAGTTCTGTAGTCCGACCCCAGCGATCGAGCGTGCACCGAAGTCTGGCGGGCTCCCCGAAACCGTGTTCTCGGACTGCGACTTCAGCCCGGCGCGCTTGGGGCAAGACGCAACGAACCTCTTCGTTCACGACGTCGACGCCGGTGCCATTGTGCGCCTGCCCAAGAGTGGGGGACTGCCGACGACCATTGCCAACGCACCAGCCGTGGGTAGTAACGGCGCCATGGGGTTGATCGTCGCTGACGGCATCGTCTACTGGGGCGACCTCGAGGGAATCAAGAGCACGCCCGTCGACGGCACAGGCGTGACGACACTGGTTCCGGCGACCGGCTCGCCGCTCAGCTTCAACAATGGGTTGGCCCTCGACGAGCAGTTCGTTTACTTCGTCGAGATCGACACGACCGGTGCGGACACCGCTCGGGTCAAACGTGTTCCGCGAGTCGGCGGTACCGTCGAGACGCTCTACACTGAAACCGTGCCGAACGTGTTCGCGCCGGAAATCCGCGCGGTCGGTGAGTTCAACGTTTACCTCAAACAACGGGCTACCCCGGACAACGACGCTCCGGTCATTATTCGCGCACTCCCGAAAGACGGCGGCATCGCTACGACGATCATTTCGCGACCCTTCGGACGTGACGTTGGCTCTACGCTCTTGAGGAATAACTTCCTGTTCTTTACCGACATCAACAGCATTAGCTCGCCGTGTTCTCTGGCCGACTCTTCGATTCACGCGTACCACGTCGTCACTGGCGAGATCACCTTGGTCTCCGGCGGCCACACTCGGGCTGGTCGTTTCGCCGCCGACGACACGCACCTGTATTTCGATGACTGTGAGCCGGCCATTTTTAGACTGCCGATTCCCGGGACGCTGGTCGACGGCGACGGCGACGGAGTGCCGTTGGCGGACGACTGCGACGACAACGACCCGAACGTCACGACCGGCAACACCTGTGTCAGCTCGTCACCCGTTACTATCACGTCGCCGGGCGGCGAAGTGACCGTCACCTTCGAGGAGGTTACGGGCGGTGGCGAAACCACGATCACCGTCTCGCCCTGCACCGACCCTGTCGACGGTATCACGCTTACGCCTACCGCTCCGATCTGCGTCGAGATCGAAACGACCGCGACGTACGAGGGGGAGATCACGGTTTGCATTCAGTACGACGACACCGGGATGAGCGTCACTGAGGAAACGTTCCTGCGCATGGTGCATTGTCATGAGGGCGATTGCACCTTCGCGACTTGCACTCCTCCGATCCCGATCGACACCGTCAACAACATCGTTTGCGCCTGTGTGCCGAACTTCTCCCTGTTCGCCGTCGGTTTCCCGACCGACGCCGACGGTGACGGCACGCCGGATCTCCTCGACAACTGCCCCGACACTCCGAACCTCTTCCAGGAGGACAGTGACGGCGACGGAATCGGCGACGTGTGCGATCCCTGCCCCACGATCCCCGGCGTGTCGTGTGGATCGGATGCGGACTTCATGCGTGGCGACTGCAACGGAGACGGCGTCTTCCAGATCAGCGACGCGGTCGCCCTCTTCTCGGAGCTGTTCTCAGGTGGTCCCGTCGGTCCGTGCGACGACGCCTGTGACGTCAACGACGACGGCAACAAAGACATTGCCGACGGCATTTACGCTCTGAGTAGTCTCTTCAGTGGAGGGGCGGATCCGAGTTCACCGTTCGACCAGTGCGGAAGCGACCCGACGGCCGACGCTCTGGGTTGCGCTTCGTTCTCGGCTTGCCCGTAGAGCTCGGCTCTTCTGAACTGTGACGCGGAAGAGTAGCCCCGAACGGAGAGTTCAACTCCTAGAACGAAATATGAGAGCCCCGGAGCGGAACCCCGCCCCGGGGCTCTTTTGCATCTCAACGAGTGAGGCGATCAGTTGCCGTTCCTGGAAACAGAATGCGCACGTTCGCGGTTTGGGGAGCCGCGTTTGAACGTTGGTTTGCCCGCGTCGGTTCGTTGACCATGCGACACTATCAAGACACCGGGGGGGCCACGCCGTCTGCCCGAGGAAGTAGCACGATCTATTGATCGACTCCGGCGAGCCTCCGCCGGAACGCCGATCGGGCAGACAGCGCGGCGGCAATCCCTCGACGTGCACTGACGCGTGTGACGTGACCGACGACGGAGTCATCAACATCGCCGACGCGACCGCGTCTTTAACAACATTGCGGCAGCGGCCGGGCCGAAATTGACGGAGGGCTGGGCCACTCACTGCCAACAGAACTATGAGGTCGCGGACTGCCAGGCGATTCTGATTTGGATAACTCGTTGTCGAGATGAGCAGGTCGCAGGGTCTCGGTGGTCACACGATCCTCAGCATGATCACGACTTGCTTGCGGTTGCGCCGACGCGATAGATATACTCAGTCCTCGAAGGACCCACCGGCCGAGGATAGAGAGTTCGGTAGTTCGATGGTTCGAATCGGGTTGTTTGTGTCGCTCCTCATCGTGTCGTCAGGCTGCTGCTCCGTTTCCGTGACCGCGGCGGATCCGGATGATATCGTGATCGAAATCGAAGGCCGAAGCGCGGATTGGGTCACGTTCGAAGCCGAGTACTGGCACGCCCCCGTGCGCGCGTCGACGTCAACGAAGACGTTCTTCGACCCGGACGAGAAGATCGTCGGTAGGTTCTCGATCGCTGGCAGTATCGATCGCGCCCGAATCAAGAGCGTCCAAGGCAGGTTGTACTCTGCGGGTCTCTTTGGAAAACATCCGCCGCGCACCCACTCCGGCGGTTTGCTGCCGGGCACGATCCGAAGAATACGGGTTGGGAGCGGCACGCCTCCCAAGGGTTCTCTCGACCAGATGTTTCAATCTCATCATTGGGTCGTCGATCCGTGATCGTGCACCTCGCGGGGGCGGGCAGGAGACCAGCGTCGCGTTCTTCTCGATCAGCAAACTTACGGGGCAATGCAGCAGGATCCCGATTGGCTGAGTCTTGCCGATGAAGGAAAATTGATTCAGAGTTCGATGTCGGATCTTGGTATCAGCGCCATCTACGTATCGGGGCTAACTCCCTAGCCAACGTACGAGCGGTTCGACACGAGAAGCGGTGCTCACAGCTACGCGATCGAATCCGGGTTCGCAAACATGCGCGCGCTTGTACCGGAGGGCGAAGAGTTTCTATTGATCGATCTTCGTTCGACGATCAACAAGCGCAAGGAGCTTGAGAAGTTGGTAGGCCAAGCCACGCTAGAGGTGCGGCCGAAAAGTGCTGTTGATGCGAGAGGTCGCGATTTCAAGGTCAGTGCGCCCGGCGAAACGCAGTCGTATTGCTCATACTTCGAGTTTCGCCGGGCGTGCTGGCCGCCGGAAGCTCGAGATCTCGCGC
>JAJFFE010000381.1 GCA_021776775.1 Planctomycetota bacterium
CCTCGCCCTGATCGGTTCGATCGCGCCAGAGGTCCCGCCGCGGATCCTGATCGATCCGGTACGACTACGTCAGGTCTTGGTCAACTTGGTGGGGAACGCGATCAAGTTCACCGAACAGGGCGAGATCGTGGCGTCCGTCGACGTCGAAAGCCTCGATGGTTTGCGGGCTGTGCTGCACTTCTCGGTGCGCGACACAGGGATTGGAATACCGGAGGAGCGGCGGGAGGCGATCTTCCAAGCGTTCAGCCAAGCCGACGGGTCGACTACGCGCAAGTACGGGGGAACCGGGCTTGGGTTGTCGATCTCGACTCAGCTCGTCGAGATGATGGGCGGAACGGTCTGGGTCGACAGTGAGTTTGGCGCGGGCAGCACGTTCAACTTTACCGTGGAGTGTGGACTTCCGGTCGAGGCGTACGATGACGCCGAAGCGACGCGCACGATCCTCGGTCAGAGGGTCGCGCTTCTCGTCGAGAATGACACCGAGCGAAGCGTCATGACTCGAACGCTTCAAGCGTGGGGCATGGTCGTCGACAGCTATGAACAGCCGGCGATCGCCCTCGATAAGTTTGCGGACAAGAAGAACCATCCGGTGCTCACGATTGTTGACTATCGCATGCATGAGCAGGACGGTCTCGAGTTCGTCTCCACGTTGTCTCAGCAGACCTCGTACGAAGGGCAGTTCATCCTGCTCAAGTACTCAGGAAGCCTTCAGTTCGTCGGCGCCCACTCCGCACAATTCGGAATCGCGGCGACCATCAACAAGCCGGTCCTACCCGAAGACCTTCGCGAAGCGTTGACCAAGGCGCTGGGATCTGGGCGCGTCGAAAAGCCGGCCCCCCCGATACTCGTCAGCGACAAGGAGCAGTTGCGTCTTCGCGTCCTACTGGCCGAGGACAATCCGGTCAATATGAAGCTTGCCGTGCGCATGTTGGAGAAGCGGGGCCACTCGATCACCGCCGTCCCCAATGGCTCGGAAGCGTTGGAACTTGCTGTTCGCGAGCATTTCGACTTGGTTCTCATGGACGTGCAGATGCCGGTCATGGGTGGCTTGGAGGCGACCCTCGCCATTCGCGAGCACGAGCGCATCCACGGCGGACACGTTCCAATCGTCGCGATGACCGCGAACACCTATGACGACGACCGCCGGTCGTGTCTGGAGTCGGGAATGGACGGCTACGTCGGCAAGCCGGTCAAACCGGCCGTGTTGTTCGGAGAGATCGACCGCGTGCTCGACCGGGCCGAGCAAGTCTGAACCTTCGCAGCCCAGTTACTCGCAGCCCAGTTACTCTGCTTTTATTCGCAACGCGGCGTAGACCTTGAAGAACACAATCACGTTGATGACGAACAGAATCAGCCCAAGAAACTCCGTCATCAGAGGAGTGTCGTCCAGCACCGCGAAGATCACGCCGTCGGCGATCAGGAGCGGATAGAGCATGGCGTCGAAAAGAGCCAAGCCCATTCCGTACAACCTCCGCGGTTCTCGACGGATGCTCGAGATCGACCAGCAGCCTAGTAGGGTGGGAGCAATGAGACAAACAACCGGTAACACCATGGTTAGGATCATGGACGGGGCCGCGCTCACGGATACATCCGGACCAGATCCCACGTCCATTTGTACGGGTACGAAAAGGAGAAAGGGCAGTGGGATCATCAAGAAGCCGAACACTGCGGCCCAAGATATCCGCGTTCGTGGTGGAGCGTGGGTGGCCGACGTCGATGGCTGCGACTGAGACATTGCGGAGGGTGCGACCGGGTCGGCATCCGACGGCCGTGCGCTCGAAGCTGTGAGGATCTTCGTTCGCATCTCCTGGGCGGATTGGTACCGACGAAGCGGTTCTTTTTCGAGCGCACGCAGGACGACCTCGTCGAGATTCACGTCGAGTGTGACTCGTTTCGACGGAGGATCGAAGCGGCCGAGGGGCAACTCGCCGGTCAGCAATTCGTAGAACACCACTCCGAGCGAAAAGATGTCAGCTCGGTGATCCACTTCAAGCGGTCGTTCGACTTGCTCCGGGGCCATATAGCTCACGGTCCCCAGGACGTCGCGGTGTCCGGTCAGGCTGAAGTCCCGGTCGCCCGCGTCGAGCAGTTTCGCCAACCCGAAGTCGGCGATCTTCACCACGCCGTCGCGACCGATGAGAATGTTCTCCGGCTTGATATCGCGATGCACGATGCCCTGGGCGTGTGCGTATGCCAACGCGTCGCAGATCTGGGGGACGATCGCCAACGCTTCGGCGGCGTCGCATCCCGACTCCATCAGCTGACGCAGATTGACGCCATCGACGAACTCCATGATCAGGTAGTAGTGATCCTTGGTCTCACCGAAGTCGAAGATCGTCACGATCTGGGGATGCGACAAGCGGGCCAAGGACTGCGCTTCACGAATGAACCGCTCTGCAAACGAAGGGTCGCTGGTGGCGTCGAGCGGAAGCACCTTTAACGCCACGTCTCGACCGAGCCCCGACTGGGTGGCGCGGTAGACGGCGCCCATGCCGCCGCGTCCGATCAAGTTGTGCACCGTCAACTGTGGGAAAAGTGCGTCCAGCTCCTCGACGGCAGGTGGTTCGAACGCTCCGTGGCGTGCCGGCGATGTGGTGCGAAGGCCCTGACGCACGAGGCAGGCCGGGCAGAGGCCGGCCGGAGCGTCTGACGGGAGCGGCTGGTGGCAGTGCGGACAGGCGGTCATCTATAGTCGATTCTGGTGCAGTCGATTCGCGTCGAGCCGGGGTGGCGCCGACCGGAGGCTTCGCTCCAGGACATACTCACGGATTTCCGCGTTGGGGTTACACGGGAATCTCGGAATTGGCTAGTGCGGCTGCGGCCCATCTCCGAGAGATCGACCCTTGGCCGGTCGCGCAAGAATTCTCAGAAAAAACAGACCGAGAATCGCGCGCCGCTCGAACCCGGATGGAATCGCCTCCTCATCGAATGGTCCGGTGAGGCACAGAGGCCATCGACTGCGCGCGAACGGGAGCCCGTTGCTCGCAGTGCCGGAGTCGAATTGCGAAGGATGATCCCATGCTCGGTCGTTGTTCACATGCTCGTTGGTTCGTTCCAGCTGTTACCCGTCTGGTTATCACCTGCTTGGTTGTCTGCGGTCTGGCGCGACCCCTCGCCGCGCAGGGGTCCTTCGTGCGGGGAGATTGCAACACCGACGACTCCATCAACTTGGCGGACGCGATCTCCCTCTTGTCTGGGCTCTTCTCGGGTGGGTTTGCACCGACCTGTGTCGACGCGTGCGACGTCAATGACGACGGCGCTCATGATGTTGGAGATGCGGTAGCGCTCCTCAGTCATCTGTTCTCTTCGGGGGCCGACCCGGCGGCGCCGTTTCCAGCTTGCGGGCCCGACCCCACGCCGGATGCGCTCGGATGCCTTCAATACCTGAGTTGCCCGATCGAACCGACGGATCCGCCGATCTCGCTATCGCTCGGCGGGATGGTTTCTCCTCTCACGTCGGTGCAGTTGCACACGCTTGCGACCGTTGACGTCGCCGCTCTTCAGGCCGAAGACGAAGCCATGGCGATGCTCATGAACATTCCGCCCACCCGAATCGGGTTCAATCTCAAGACTGATTTCGATCTTGGCAACTCCGGCACGCTCGAAACGCTTGCCGACGGTTCGCTGCTCTGGAGACTTCGCGTCCGATCGGCGGGCGCGCTTTGGATCGGCGTTGGTTTCGGGACGTGCTTGCTTCCTAGCGGAGCCAAGTTGTGGGTCTACGACGAAGCGTTGACTCAGTTGGAGCCGAGCCTGCCGCCCATCTCGCCCGTTCACGGGCAGCGCTGGCGGTATCCCATCGCAGGGGACACCGCTGTGGTCGAGATTCATTACAGCGCAACGGCGGGTGAGCCCGACGTGCACCTCGGTACCGTGCTGCACGGATACGAGCCGCCACTCGGTGACGACGACTGCCCAGAGGACTGCAGCCCCGATGTCACGTGCGGAGACTTTGGGATCGAGGACATCAATCGCGGCGTCATGCGGATGTACATGCCGATCGACTTCGTCGATTGCGATACGACCGGCCTTGCGATGTGCTCGGGATCGCTCGTGAACAACACCGCCCAGAACTGTCGCCAGTACGTGCTCACCGCATCTCACTGCGTTCCTAACCCGGGTCTCGCGGGAGGCGCGTCGTTTCTCTTCAACTACGAGCGACCGGAGTGCTGCGCGGGCGTGGCTCCGGACACCGACGTCGTGTACGGCGCGACGTTCCGAGCCTCATGGCCGGGGGGGTTCACGGATCCACCGTGCTTCCCGAGCGATCCCGGCGGCAACGACGTCGCCTTGGTGGAGATCGATGAGGACATACCGGCCGCCTTCAATGCGCGATACAACGGCTGGTCTCGAGCTCTGAATACCAATGATGAGGTCGGCTCGGTCCACCAACCGGCCGGCGCCCAGTCCAAGAAGGTCGCCGTGAACTTCGACGGCTACGACATTGTGAACAACCGGCGCTTGGCCATCCCCGAGTGGGATATCGGCGGCATCAAGAGTGGTTCTTCGGGCTCGCCTCTCTTCAGCGAGGACGCTCGAATCATCGGCGTGGTTTCCACCGGCGGACCCGATAGCGACTGCCCGACCGTCAACACCGGGTTTGGTCGTTTCGACGCCGCGTGGACGGGGGGCGGCAGCGCGGCGACTCGACTCCGAGATTGGCTCGACCCGGCGTCGTCGGACAATATCTCGATTCCGGGTCGCGAGGATGTCGTCAACTGCGACGTTCCCCCGTACGCAGGCAACCTGCAGGCTCCGGGCGGTGGCGCTCCGTTTCCGGGTGGTACCACAAGCATGACTCTCGCGTTGACCAACGGGGGCGACCTGCCGATGTCTGGCGTGCAAGGGGTCCTCACGACGACCACGCCTGGGGTCACTGTCGACACCGGGTTGGTGCAGTGGCCAGATCTATTGGGTCATGAGACAGCGATGAGCTTGGCACCGCTGACGTACTCCTTGGACGCCACGGTTGCGTGCGGCTCGGAGATTATCTTCGTGGTCGAGGTTCTCAGCTTGGACGGCGATGGACCGTGGTTCCCAGAAATTCGGGTTCGTGTCGGCAGTGCGTCGACGACGACGGTGCCGGTCGGAAGCTTCTATCTGAGCGACTCACTCGTCGGCGCGAACGCGTGGACCATCGATTCAACAGATGACACTCCGGCCGGCCTTCGCTATTTCATTTCGGACGTCCCTGTTGCCAGTGACACTGCCCTGCTCGCGTTCGGCGTGTCCATCCCGGAGCATTCGCGTCTTCAATTCCGTCAGCGAATGGACTGCGAAAACATCTACGGCGGCGGCGTGTTCGAACTCTCGGTCCTCGATTCCGCCGGCGGATCGGGACCGTGGATCGACGCCGCGCCGTGGATGCGGCAGGGCGGTTACAACTCAGGTATGGCGTGGACCGTGCCGACCGACCTTCGCAATCGGGCTGCCTACAGCGGCGACACAGGGGAGTGGCAAGATGTCGACGTTGACCTCTCGGAGTTTGCGGGACAGTTCGTCCAGTTTCGCTGGCGCTTTGTCACCGACGACTCGGGCGGAGACATCGGATGGTGGATCGACGACGCCGTGCTCGAGACGACCACCTACGACTGTGTGATTGACTGATTGCTGAACAAACGTCGAGGGCGGCGCTCGCTGGTCGAGGAGTCTCGGGGTCATGGCTTGCAATGTGAAGATTGAATCTTCAATTTGCAGTGGTGGTGTCGGGTGAGTGTTTTGGGCCGATCAGTGGCGCCGGCTGATTGAGCTGGCCCGATCCACCACCCTAGCTCAGCGCGCGCAAGAGTTCCTGTAGCTCAGCATCGACGTCGGAGCTGTCGGACAGGGTTGCACGGACCTCTGATCGCAACAGTTCACGGTAACGCTGCCGCAGCCTGTGGACCGCAACCTTGGCCGTGTTCGCCGTGAGCCCGAGCGTCTCCGCGACCTCGGTGTACGGAACCGCTGGATCGCCTGCGGTAATGAACGGGGCGAGAGTTTCGAACTGGTCCAACTTGTTGCGGTCGCGATAGTCGTTGCGCAGTTGATCGAGCACGGTTTCCAGCACAGTCAGCGCCCAGCGGCGCTCGAACATGCGCTCCGGCGTTTCGTCATGAGACGGCTCACGTTGATAGAACGTTTCTCCGCTCTCGAAGTCGAAGGATAGGATCGAAACGTGCCCACCGCGCTTTTGGGCTTTCGATCGTTCTCGCTCGTGCGATAGGAAAAACTTGCACGCTCCGAGCAGAAAGGAACGAAACCGGCCACGTTCGGCGTCGGCCCGCGTGACGAGATCGCGATCGAGGAGTTCGATCATGAAGGACTGGGTGAGATCTTGGGTGTCCTCCGCGGAGTGGCCGCGGTTGCGAATGAACGCGTAGATCGGTCGCCAGTACGCTTGGCACAATTCAGCGAGGGCCGGCTCTGCCACCGAGTCTTCTTGGCCAGCGGCTAGAACTAAGCTCCAGCGCGTCGTGCGGAATTCGTGTGCGGGAGGGGGCTCGGAGGGATCCGTCGGGTACAGCGTCCGCCGCCTTCGCGTTGGGGGGGGTGGGGTCGGGCCCGACTATTGTCGGGTCCGCGACGCCGGACGCAATCGCAGCCGAACGCTATTCGGCGACAGCTTCGGCTTCCGGATCGACCAATTCCTCGTACCCGCATTCGCAGCGATAGTACGGCCGACCGGTCGCGCGGAAGCCGTGAACCAGGGCGTCGATGACCGAGACGTTCTCTTCGACCCCCGGGCTGACTTCGGCTGGCATCCAGATGTCCGGCTCGCAGTCACACATGGGGCAACTCAGTACGAGTGCGTTACTTTCCTTCATCGAAACCCTCCAGCTTTCTGTCGACCGTTCGGCCTGGTGTTTCGATATCGGACCTTTCGTGGCGCGCCTGAACCCGCGCAGATACGAGTTTTTGCCTACGGGATGTGACCCGCGAGAGAATACGGAACGTCGTGAGGGATGCTCCTCCACAGGCTGGGCTTGACCCGAACTAGCCCTCTCGAATAAATTCGAACCGTGGTTCAAAACGAAACCCGACGCGTCGTCACCCGCAAGCGCTCGATCCTCCGTGCAGCTGGTAACCTCTTTCGAGAAAAGGGGTTTAGCTCAACTGGGATGAGAGAGGTCGCCGCGGCGTGCGGCATGACTGTCGGCAACCTCTACTACTACTTCGCGAGCAAGGACGAGCTCCTCGCCTTCTGCCAGGAGGCGGCCATGGGGCGATTGCACCACCTCGCTCATTGCGTGGAATTACGCAACGATCTAGACGCCGACGGACAGCTCTTTTTCTTGGTACTGGGTCACGTCGTTTGCCTGAACGAAGCGTTTCCGGGCTCCCTGGCGCATACCCAGATCGAAGATCTTCCGGCCGCGTGGCGCGATCGAATCGTCAGCGCGCGCGATCTCTACGAGGCGCAGTGGCGTGCCGTGGTCGGCCGGGGGGTCGAGCGCGGCTTGTTCGAGGTAGCCGATGAGAAGGTCGCAACGATGGCGATGCTCGGCGCCGCCAATTGGACCGTGAAGTGGTATCGGCCGGACGGTGAACGCTCCGCGTACGAGGTAGGAGAGCAATTCGCGCGACAACTCGTGCGTGGCTTGCTCACCGACGCCGCGCAGTGGCAACCTCCGACTATCGACGTTGACGAGCTGAATAGAATTTTCGACCGCGATGACTCGGTCGCTTCGCACGCGGCTCTCGCCAAACGGAATTGAAACGAGACATGAGTAACACAACCACTCTGACCCTTCGTATCAACGACGAGGATGTGACGGTTGCCTTCCCGACCCATCACACCTTGCTCGAAGTGTTGCGCGAGGAATGTCGTCTGACCGGGACCAAGCACGGATGCGAACTGGGGGAGTGCGGCACGTGCACCGTCCTGGTGGATGGCAAGCCGATGCTGAGTTGCCTGGTGCTCGCGGCCGAG
Source organism: Planctomycetota bacterium (assembly GCA_021776775.1). Classification (GTDB taxonomy): domain Bacteria; phylum Planctomycetota; class UBA8108; order UBA1146; family JAJFFE01; genus JAJFFE01. The sequence continues at coordinate 7,913 of JAJFFE010000381.1, forward strand.
ATGGATGGGCACGAGATTCGTACCGTCGAAGGCATGATGATCGGCAATACCCTTCACCCTCTGCAGCAAGCGTTCGCTGATCTCGGCGCCGCGCAGTGCGGGTATTGCACACCCGGTATTCTCATGGCCGCGGAGGCGCTTCTCGAAGCGAACCCCGATCCGACGCGTGAACAAATCCAAGAGGCGCTGGCCGGCAACCTGTGTCGTTGCACCGGTTACATCAAGATTCTCGAGGCTGTCGAGTGGGCCGCCGCGACGCAACGTGGCGAAGATACTCCCCCCGCGAAGGAGTCGATCTACGGCTCTCCGCACGCCGCGACGAAAGGAGAGTAGTCATGGGCAAGACGAAGACTCCCAAGGCTGAGGCGCCCCTCAGCGACGCTGCGAGCGAGGCGCCGAGCGAAGGCTCCACCGACAAAAAAAACGTCGCGAGTGATCGACCGCTCAACCTCATCGGTAAGCCTTTTCGCCGCGTGGACGGGCGCGCGAAGGTTACCGGCCAAACGAAGTTCGCCGACGATCTTCACTTTCCCAGAACGGTGCACATGAAGCTCGTGCGCAGCACCGTACCGCACGCCGAGATCGTCAGCATCGACACTACCGAAGCGGCGGGTATGCCTGGAGTGCTCGGCTTTCTTACGGGCGACGACATGCCTAACACGTTCGGGATTCTTCCGGTTTCGCAAGACGAGCACGCCTTGTGTGTCGGCAAGGTCCGCTTCGTCGGAGACCCCGTCGTAGCCGTGGCCGCTCTCACCGAGGACCAGGCACACGAAGCAGCGCTCAAGGTGAAGGTCGAATACAACGATCTCACGACCATCGCCAGCGTCGAACAAGCCGCGAGCACGCCCGAGCCGCGCATCCATGACTACGGCGATACCGGGAACATCCACAAGCAGGTGTCGATGTCGTTCGGTGATCTCGACGCCGGGTTCGCCGAAGCGGATGAGATCTTCGAGGACATCTACTACTTCGAGGGCAACACGCACTTGCCCATGGAGCAGCACGCTTCGATCGCCTTCACAGAAGACGACGGTCGCGTCACGATCTACTCGTCGACGCAAACACCGCACTACTTGCACCGCTCCCTGGCCAAGGTGCTCGAGTTGCCCGCGTCGCGCATTCGCGTGATCGCGTGCCCGAATGGCGGTGGCTTCGGCGGTAAGAGCGATCCGTTCAACCACGAGATTTGCGCCGCGAAGATGGCGCTCAAGCTGGGTCGACCCGTCAAGATCGCGCTCACGCGGGAAGAAGTGTTCTACTGCCACCGCGGCCGTCACCCGGTTCTGATGAAGACCCGCACGGGCTTCAAGAAGGACGGACGCATGACGGCCCAGCACCTGCAGACGGCGCTCGACGGCGGAGCGTACGGGAGCTACGGCGTGGCGAGTACCTACTACACCGGAGCGCTACAAACCGTCACGTACGACCTACCCAAGTACCGTTTCGACAGCATTCGTGCTTTCACCAACAAGCCTCCGTGCGGCCCGAAGCGAGGGCACGGGACGCCGCAGCCTCGCGCCGCGTTCGAGACGCACCTCGACAAAGCGGCGCACCGGCTCGGTATCGATCCCGCCGATATTCGCCTCAACAATCTCGTGCCGCCCGACTCGGTGACCGCGAACTACTTGAAGGTCGGCTCGATCGGCCTCGGCGATTGCATCGAAGCGGTCGTCAAGGGGAGCGGTTGGCGCGAGCGTTACGGCAAGCTGCCCGAGGGGCGGGGGCTCGGCCTCGCATGCGGTTCGTATTTGTGTGGCGCCGGGCTGCCGATCTACTGGAACTTCATGCCGCAGTCCGGGGTGCAGATCAAACTCGATCGCTCTGGTGGCGTTGCGGTGTTCTGTGGCGAGACCGAGATCGGGCAAGGGTCGGACAGTGTTCTGGCGGCATGTGTCGCTGAGATCTTGGGGATCGACCTTCAGGACATTCGCCTTTGCGTGGCCGACACCGACTTGACGCCGGTCGACCTCGGCAGCTACTCATCGCGGGTCACGCTCATGGTCGGGAACGCAGCCGTGCAAGCGGCGGAGCGCGCCCGGGAGATCATTGCCAAGGCGGCGGGCGAGAAGCTCGACGTGCCGCCGTCTCGGTTGGCGTTCTCCGAACATCGCGTGTTCGACATCGAAGACGACGAGCGCAGCATGAGCTTCGTGGAGGCCGTGCAGGCGGCGGAAGCGAAATTCGGAACGTTGGGCACCACGGGATCCTACATCCCGCCGCGCAGTCCGGGGCGCTACCGGGGTGCAGGCGTCGGTCCTTCCCCGGCGTACTCGTACTCGGCCGCGGTCGTCGAAGTCGAAGTCGATCCGCAGACCGGGATCTACCAGGTCGAACATGTCTGGATGGCGCACGACGTGGGCAAATGCATCAACCCTGCCCTCGTCATGGGGCAGATCGAGGGCAGCGTCTACATGGGGCTCGGCGAAGCCATGATGGAAGAGCAAGTCTTCCGGCGACTCCCGAAGAAGCGATCCAACGCCCTCGTGCACAAGCACCCGTCGTTGCTCGAATACAAGAGCCCGACGTTTCACGAGATGCCGCCGGTCACGTCGTACATTATCGAAGACCCGGATCCCAATGGGCCGTTTGGTGCCAAGGAGGTCGGGCAGGGTCCGCTCCTGCCGATGCCGCCGGCCGTGGCCAATGCGATCTTCGACGCGGTCGGCGTTCGTGTCGACCAAGTGCCGATCGGGCCGCACCACGTGCTCGAGGCGCTCGAGCGCAAGGCGAAGGGGAAGGAAGGCCGCGTCGGCCCCAACAAGTTCCCGGACTACGACTTCGGCGTGCCGCTCAACGTTCCGACCGTGGCCGAAGGTGGCGACGGCAAGGCGACCAACCAAGAGACGGCCGGTGTTCGCAAAGGTATTGGCACAATGAAGGACCGCGAAGAAGCGGTCGGAAAGGGTGGCCAGTAATGCTGCGACTCCCAAGCTTTCAACTAGTTCGCGCGGAGAGTGTCGACGACGCGGCACGCGCACTTGCCAACGAATCGGATACGCGCATCGTGGCCGGCGGTACCGATCTTTGGCCCAATATGAAGCGTCGGCATCAGAAGGCGAGCACGGTCGTCAGCCTGGCCAACGTCGCCGAGCTGCGCGGCGTCAAGGATACCGGAGGAGAGATCCGCATCGGTGCCATGACCACGTTGACCGACATTCACGACAGTGAGCTGGTGCTGGCCGAACAGCCGGCGGTCGCTCGTGCGGTCCGATCGATTTCGTCTCCGGTGCTTCGCAACATGGGGACGATCGGCGGCAACCTCTGTCTGGACACGCGGTGCACCTACTACAACCAGAACGAAGAGTGGCGGCAGTCGATCAACTACTGCATGAAAGAGCAGGGCGAAACGTGTTGGGTGGCTCCGAACTCACCGCGGTGCTGGGCGATCTCGGCTAGCGACTCCGCTCCGGCGCTGTGTGCGATCGGTGCCCGAGTCCGACTCGTTTCGACCGACGGTGAGCGCACCATCCCCTTGCCGGAGCTCTACCACGACGACGGCATCGACTACTTGGCCAAGCGGCCGGACGAGATCTTGGTCGAAGTCATCGTTCCCAAGGCAGGCGTGGCCAAGACGTCGTTCTGGAAGCTGCGTCGTCGCGCCTCGATCGACTTCGCAGTGTTGACTGTGGCTCCCGCGATCACGGTTGATGCCTCGAACACCGTTACCGACGCGCACATCTACATGGGCGCCGTCGGATCGTTTCCGATTCGCGTGCACGAGTCGGAGAAGGCGTTGCTCGGGAAACCGTTCGACGCGGAGACGATCGCCGAGGCGGCGAGGGTTGCTCGCAAGGACGGCACTCCGCTGAACAATACCGACTTCATTCCGCAGTGGCGTAGCCGAATGATCGAACGCTACATGGAGGCCGCGTTGCGCGAAGCGGCTGGCCTCGAGGTCGATAGGCTCGCCCCCCGGCACGGTTTTGGGGAATAGTCCGTTCGGAGAGTCGTCCCGACTTTCCTTTCCGAATCCTGAGACAGTACAGACACCTCCGTTTCGACACCGGCCGAGACGGAGGTTTCGCTTTGAGCACTACCCGCCGCAAGCGTTTGACCTGGTCAATCCTCGGCGTGTTGTTGTTGATGATCGGTCTCGGGGCTTCGGCCATTTGGTGGCGCTGGCACGAGATTGCCTACGACGACTGGGTGTTGGGACACATCGGAGCGTATCTCGTTCAATCGCCGAGCCACGTCCGAGATTCGCAACCGGTCAACGAGCCCGGCGTGCGTGGCTTCTTCCTGGTTCGCAACAAGCGCAAGGATTGGCTGCCGGGTCCCGCTTACCTCACGTTCAAGATACCGAAGCGGGAGTGGGACCGGCTCGCCCGGACCGACGGCACTCGTCTTTCGCCCGAAGTGATCGATGAAGAGGAGCTGGCCGACATGGTGGACCGCGCTGCGGCAAAGCCGCCGCCAAGAGTCGTCGTCCCCGGGGCTGGCAGCCAAAGTCGTTTCACCCGCCGCGTATCTCGCTGACGATTCCTGTGCCCAAGCGACGAATCGTCCGATATCGTTCTCACAGCCGTGTAGAGTCGCCGGTGCAGGAGCCGACTCGGGGCGTGTTACGAGAGGTAGGCGATGAGCGACGATCCATCTGATCCCGGCGACCTTCTCGACCCGCCCGCAAGCGGCGGTGGGCTCCGGCTGCTATCGATAGTGGCATTGGTCTGGGCGGTGCTAGCCGGCGTCTATGTGCTTCAGTACGCCGTTCGCAGCTACGACGCGCTGCCGGAGCAGATCCCGGTTCACTTCGACGGATCTGGCAACCCTGACCGCTACACCGAGAAGTCACCGGCCGGGGTCTATGTACTTCCCGTAACGACGTTGCTCGCCGGACTGATGACGGCGTTACTTGCGATCGGGCTTTCCTCGACGAAACTGACTCGTCATTCCGGCGGGTCACACGTCGCTCGGCTGCGATCGCGCTGGATGACCGGTGGCTTCCTCTCGGGTCTGTCGATACTCGTGACGACGATGCTCGCGGTCATTTCGGGCGGCGCTCTCGACGTCTCCCTCGGAACCCGGACGCAGCTTCCCGGGATCGCCTTGTGGTTGGGGATCGGAGTCGGAGTCTACGCGGTGGGCGGGGTGATCTACATGGCCGCGACCGGTGGCTTGGCGCGCAACAAGTCCGGGGGAGAGGCGGCCGCTTCGGACGACGCGTCTCGCTGGCTCTGGGGCTTGTTCTACTACGCGCCCGAGGACCCGGCGATGTTCGTCGAGAAGCGTATGGGGCTCGGATACACCCTCAACTTCGGAAACAAGCTCGCGATCGTGATGACCGTGGTGTTCGTCGCGGCGTTCGGTGGGATTCTGGCGCTAGCGTTCATGTCGAGTTGACGCCGCTGAGGATCGTCAACGGATCCTCAGCGACCTTGTCGCCACGACAAGCTAAGACACATGCAGCGAAATCAGATGAGTCCTTTGTCGGCCAACCAGCGTTCGGCATCGAGCGCTGCCATACAGCCAGTTCCGGCGGCGGTGACGGCTTGACGGTAGTGATCGTCAGCGACGTCGCCAGCGGCGAACACACCGTCGATATTCGTGTTGGTGCGCATCGGGGTCGGCCAAATCACATAACCCTTGTCGTTGGTCTCGATCTGGCCGCCGAGGAAATCGGTGTTCGGCGTGTGTCCGATGGCAGCGAAGTACCCGGTCGCTTCGAGGACTTCCGTCTTGTCATCCACGGTGTTCTTGATTCGAACTCCGGTGACTCCGCCTTCTTCGGTTCCGAGCACTTCTTCGACCACCGAGTTCCACTTGACGTCAATCTTCTCGTTCGAGAGCGCACGTTCCGCCATGATCTTGCTGGCGCGGAACTCGTCGCGGCGGTGAACGATGTAGACGGTCGATCCGAACTTCGTCAGGAAGCTCGCTTCTTCCATGGCGCTATCCCCGCCGCCGACGACCACAAGACCCTTGTCACGGAACCGTGGCAGGGCGCCGTCACACACAGCGCACGCCGAGACTCCGTTGTTCTTGAACTTATCCTCTGACTCGAGCCCGAGGTAGTTCGCCCTCGCACCGGTTGCGATGATCACCGCGTGAGCGCTGACCGATTCGCCGGACAGTGTCTCCATAGTGAAGGGCTGCTGCGAGAAGTCGACCTTTGCGATGTCGTCCGTGACGACTCGAGTCCCGAAGTTGGTCGCTTGTTGCCGCATGAGCTCCATCAACTCGGGACCACTGACGCCGTGCCCCTCATGGGGGGCCATGTACTTCCGCTTTTTCTCGTCGATCGAATCGTCGAGATAGCCGCCGAGGTTTCCGGAGGGGAACCCGGGGAAGTTCTCGACTTCGGTCGTCAGGTTGAGTTGGCCGAGGGGTAGTGTCCCTTTTTGTTGGTTCTCCTGGGTGACCGCGCCCTCGTAGACGATCGGCTCGAGGTTGGCACGCGCTGCGTAGATGGCTGCAGTCCAACCGGCCGGGCCCGAGCCGATGATGACGACTTTCTCGACTTTGTTATCACTCACGGAGCAGCTCCTCTATTTTCCGGCCGGGTTCGTGGTCCACTCCGGCGGGTACCTGTCTGGGTCTTTGGACGTGACCGCGCATGATAGCCTCGCCCACAGGATGCGTACAGGCCGCGAGACGTTACTCAGAGGGGGAGCGCGCTATCGCGGCGCGAGTTCGCGGACGTCGTGAAAACCTCCGCTCTCGGCTGTTTCGATAAGCGATCCTATTGCGTTGCGGACGATCACCGCGGCTCGACGGGCGTCGGGCATGTCGTCACTGTTACGACGAGATTTCAGTGCTTCCAGTGACGGGAATCGCTCGTCGGCGGGGAGCCCACACAGATACTCCTGCATGTCGGTGTCGATGAGCCCTGGGGCGAGCGCGCTGAAGTGCGTGGCTGGGAACTCCCGCGCGTACAACAGGGTCATCATGTTCAAGGCAGCCTTCGATATCGAGTACGCCCCCCAGCCGCGGCTCCCGTTGACCGCCGCCCCGGACGAGATCGTGACCACCTGGGCGACGGTGCGGGACCCTCGGAGCACCTCATCGAGAACGACCTTGTTTGCCCACAGGTTGATGTCTACGACGCGTTTCGACTCTTCGAGTGCGGTGGTTGCCAGATCGCCAATTTCTCCGAGGATCCCTGCATTGAGAACGACGCAGTCGAGCTGCTCGGTATTGCGAAGCAGGAGGTCGAGCGCCCTGGGTATCGATGCGTGATCGGCGAGGTCCACCGACGCGAACTCGAAGAGTGGGTGTGAGCTCAGATCCGACGGCTCGCGTCGACTGAGTCCGAGCACTCGAGCGCCCGAGTCGAGCCAGTTGCCCGCGAGCGCGTGGCCGAGCCCGGCGCTGACGCCTGTGATGAAAACCACGGGTTGTGTTGCTGACACGTCCAGTGTCCAAGTCCACGGTCGATCTCGACCGGCTTCGAGCTTGTCTTTTGCTCCTACGGACCACAGAATCCCGGCAAGGGAGCATACCTGTTCATGGGCGATCATTTCGATCCCGAACGTGATTCAGCCGAGACTGCACGGGACGCATCCGAGCCCGCGGAGCTATCGCTAGACGCCATCCTTGAGTCTGTGCCGGGAGGAGTGATTCGGTTCTCGGCCAGCGGGCGAGTGGTCGACGTCAACTCCGAAGCGATTCGCATTCTGCGCCTGTCACGCAATGAGCTTCGTCAACGATCCATTGCCGACTTGGCGCGCCTCGCGGTTCGCGAAGATGGCAGCGTTTGCCCACTGGACGAATTTCCCCCGCATTCGTGTTTGGCTACCGGCGAACCGTCGTACGGAGACACCATCGGCCTGCGGGTCGGCGATCGTAGCTTGGTTTGGGTCGTCTTCGGGGCCGCTCTCGCTCCCGTTCTTGACGGACCCGATCATCAGGCGGGGGTTATCTCGACGCTCGTCGAAGTCACTCGCCTCAAGCGCGCCGACGCTGCACTTCGACTCAGTGAGCAACGCTTTCGATCGATGTTCGAACGGCACGATTCCGTGATGATGTTGATCGACTACACGACTGGCGCGATCGTCGACGCGAACGCGGCGGCCGAGCGCTTCTACGGGTGGCCGCAGGAGAAGATGCGCACGATGTTCATCACGGACATCAATCAGCTGCCCAATAGCGAGGTCAACTCCAACATGTCACGGGCCGCGCAGGAGCGGAAGAGCTACTTCATCTTCCCTCATCGTTTGGCCAACGGCGAAGTACGACAAGTGGAGGTTCACTCCAGCCCCGTGGACTATGAAGAGAAACGGCTTCTGTTCTCGATCATCCACGATGTGTCAGATCGCGAACGGCTTGAAGACGAGCTGCGCCAGTCTCAGAAGCACGAGGCCATCGGTCAGTTGTCGGGTGGCGTCGCCCACGCGTTCAACAATACGTTGACGATCATCAATGGCTGCGGTGAGCAACTGATCGATGAGGCTGGCCCGGACCATCCGTGGCGCGAAACGCTCGAGGAAATCTTCACGGCGGGCAGCCGGGCCGCAGAGCTGACTCGCCAGCTGATGTCGTTCTCGCGCAAGGAGCTGATTCAGCCCGAGATTCTCGACCTGAATCAGCTCATCACCAATCTCGAGATCATGCTGCTGCGATTGATCGGCGAACACGTCGAGATCGTCGTCGAGTCCGATGAGCTTCCTTGTCCGATCAAGGCAGACGCGCGCAGTATCGAACAAGCGTTGATCAACTTGATCCTGAACGCCCGCGACGCCATGCCCAACGGCGGGCGCGTGGAGATCAAGACGCAGCTCGAGGCGGGGCACCCGTGGAGCCCGAGCTTCATCGGCCCGCGAGTGCTCCTGACCGTGACCGATACTGGGTCGGGAATGAATGAGAGACGCGAGCGCGGGCGTTCGAACCGTTCTTCACGACGAAAGAGCGCGAAGCGACCGGATTGGGTTTGGCGACGGTATACAGCATTGTTCAGCAAGCCGGCGGTGAGGTCTGTTTGGTGAGCGACGTCGGTGTCGGGACCGAGGTCTCCATCTCGTTTCGCGTGGCCAGCGACCCGGTTCCCGAACCGCGGAGTCGGGTCGTCGCTCGCCCGTCGCGCGGGACCGAGACCGTGTTGCTTGTCGAGGACGAACCCGGCGTCAGAAACCTCGCGGTGCGATCTCTAGAGCGTCACGGGTATCGCGTTCTTCCCGCTGCCAGAGGTGACGAGGCGATCGAAATCGCCAAGAGCCACGATGGTCCGATCCAGCTATTGATCACCGATGTCATCATGCCGGGCATGAGTGGTCCGGATCTTGTCCAGCAAGTCATCGTTATCCGTCCAGACATTCGTGGGTTCTACATTTCTGGTTACGCCGATGACGAAGTCGACGAATCGGACGTTCGCTTTGACCTCCTACCCAAACCGTTCACGCCTTCGTCGTTGATCGAAATGGTAGAGCTGGTACTCGCGACGCCCAATTGAGATCCGTTCGCGACGTTCTTATAGCGCGAGAATTCCGGCGGACGATATCCGATGAGAGGTTGAGCAGATGGAGCAGAGAACGATTGTCGTTACCGGCTGCACGCGGGGGTTAGGTCGTGCGTTGGCCAAGGGTCTGGCCGAAGCGGACCAACTCGTTGTTGGGTGTGGTCGCGATCGCGAGTTGGTGGAGAGTTTGCGCCGCGAACTCGCCGGCGATCATCGTGTTGACGTGGTAGACGTCGCCGACGATTCCGCCGTTGAGCAGTGGTCGACCGATGTTCTCGCCTCGCACGGCCCCCCTCATCTCGTTGTCAATAACGCGGCGCTGATCAATCGTCCTGCACCGTTGTGGCGTGTTTCCGCCGCGGAGTTTGATCGAATCTTGTCGGTGAACTTGAGCGGTGTCGCAAACATGATTCGCCACTTCGCGCCGGCTATGATCGATCGTGGTGCCGGTGTCTTCGCCAATCTCAGCTCGGGTTGGGGTCGATCCACCGCGCCCGACGTGGCTCCGTACTGCACGACGAAGTGGGGAATCGAGGGTCTGTCCCGCGCGCTCGCCGACGAACTCCCCGACCCGTTGGCGTCAGTCCCTGTGAACCCGGGAATCATCGATACCGACATGTTGCGACAATGCTTCGGTGGCTCGTCGTCACAATACGAGGGCCCTGTCGAATGGGCGCAGCGCGCCGTCCCGTTCTTACTCGGGCTCGGTCGCGCCGACAACGGACGACCGGCTACCGTGTGAACCCCCGGGCATGGCTCCATCACTTCCTAGGGGCAGAAGTAGTCGACGCAACCGAGATCGGTGGTCCCCGTTGGGTCTGGGCCGCAGCCGGGAAACGGCGCGCTCGGGGCAGGAGCGCTCGCGAACAGATAGTTGAGCAGCGTCAGGGGATCGTTGATCAAGATCTGGTCGTCGTCCGAGGGATCGCAGGCGTCCAGGCAGGTCGCCGGCCCCGACGCGAACAAGTAGTTCAACAGCGAGAGTGCATCGCCGATTCCCAGGAAGCCGTCGATGTTGCAGTCTCCGCGGATGAACTCGACGCCAGGAGCCGCGGGAATGGACTGCCCGTCGTTGAGTGACCCGCGAGAGTGGGTCGACGGTCCGGTCCAGCTGAACTCAGAGCTCGTCGTCCCGGTGCCCACCCGTTGCAGCGACTCTCCGACTGCCGTGAGACCGTCTTCGTTCACCAAGATATCCTCGGAGACCAAGCCGCTCGCCGCGCCTTCGGACGCGGTGAACACCCCCTCGTAGCTCAAGAACTCGCGGACCGCGCCGGTGTCGTCGATCAACGCCAAGCCGTCCGGGGAGCCGTTCTGAAGCCCGGTCAGCGAGAGCCAAATCGCGCCGTACCCTGCTGACTCGCTGTCGATAGTGAGTCCGGTGAGGAGAACTTCGTCGTACTCGCTGCCGTCGTTTCCGTTGTACGCGACCACGCGCCAACCGGTCAGCGACGTTCCGGCGGGGCCGGCAATCTCGACTCCCTCGTCGACGTCGCTGCCGCCGTTGTCGTAGTGGATCTCATTGATCCACACGCCGCTGGGTCCGGTCGGCTCCGGCGGGGCTCCGCCGAAAATGTCGTACACCCACGTCGGGTCGTCGATGAATGGATTTCGGTTCCCTTGGATGAGATCAAAGATCAAATCGTTCTTCGCCATCTCGGCTGCGTCCGGTGGGTCTTGGCCGTGCCAGTCGAGTAACGTCGACAAGATCGCCATGCAGTCGCAGCCGAATGAACTCGGGAGGTCCTGCAGGACGAGGTCTGGCTCGCTGCCGGAGTCTCCCGAATAGCGCACGTCCATGTAGAACAGGGCGCGGGCGATGTCTCCCTTCTCCACGTCGCGCGGCTCCCAGGAGTTGTCGTCGTAGAAGCAACCCGGCGCCTCGGGGTGGGTGTCGCAAGAGGAGAAGCAGTCGTCGAAGAACTTGTTCGACCGCGCACTGTTCACGTCGGCGTCGCAGGCGAAGAGGGCAAACATATCGGAGTACGACGGCCCGGAATCCGAAGCGAGCGATACCGGCCACGCGTGCTCTCGGTTGTAGGCCGGCCAAGTCGACTTCGGTACTGAGAAGCCCGAGTAGACCAGAAGTACCCGGCTCGGGTTGGTGGGATCCTCATAGATCAAGTCGAGGCCGTCGTGCGCGTCGAAGCTGCCGCCGGAATAGGGAATGACGGTGTGGTTGTCGATGATGTTGTGCAGTGCGTTTCGAAGCGACGTCCCGGTCAATCCTTGGGCGGACGAGTAGTAGCCCGCCGGCGGCTGTCCTTGGAGTGCCGATCCTACGAACGCGAAGAACAGACCGATCGTTATCGCCACGCGGCAGCGGTGCATTTGTCGACTCCCTGAGCCTATTCTTACCAAGTATCGAGTGTTTCCGAGTGTCGAGGACCGCATGCCGGAGCACAGCATGCCGGTCGGTAGCGACGCCGAGTTTTATTCGAGAGGTGCCCGTTTGCGAACCCGACAGCGCGGATTCAAGTTTCCCGGGGGTATTCTACTCCACGGGTCGCTGTCGGAAGCCCCAAATTTCCCGCAAACGTGAGGCTCGACCGGACGCGGCATTGAATCGAGCGCGCCTCTTCCTAAGATCCCTGCTTCGAACTCGATGTTCCTGGGAAGGGTCTCCATGCAGTGGTTACTTATTACGGCTTTGCTGGTGAACGCGTCGGGGTTGGTCGAGCAAGACCAAGTCGACCCGTCGACCAACAACCGCGAGTGGATCGGTGGTCGCAAGTGGCACCACTGGGACCGCGCGCTCGGAGATATCGCGGGATGGCGGCCGGCGCTCGAGGAACGTGGGTTCACGATCGCCGGTTCGTACATTTTCGATCATTCGAAGGTCGAGTCGGGAGGAGTGCGACGCAAGGAGACCGGTCGCAGCTTGCTCAACGTCGAGTTGTTCATCGATCTTGGCCAAGTCCTCGAACTTCCCGGGGGCACGCTCTACGGTCGCTTCGAATCTCAAGCGGGACGCAACGCGTCCGAAACGGTCGGCGATGCCCAGAGTTTCAGTAACATCGATTCCGACCACGACCGCCAACTGACCGAGTTGTGGTACCAACACGTCTGTCTCGACGGCAAGTTGCGCTTCAAGATAGGCAAGGTGGATGCGAATACTGAGTTCGCCGTGGTCGAGAATGGACTCGACTTCATCAACTCGTCGATGGCGTACTCGCCGACGATCCTCGGGTTCCCGACCTATCCCGATCCCGCGACTAGCATCAACGTGTTCTTCCAGCCCAACGAGTCGTTGACGTTCAGCGCTGGGTTGTACGACGGAGCACTCCAAGAAGGCGTGCGCACCGGGCGTCGCGGAGCCAAAACGTTCTACGACGATCCGTCGGACCTGTTTCTCGTGACCGAATCGTCCTACCGATGGAGCATCGACGAGCGGCCGGGTCGAGTGTCCGTCGGAGTGTGGCACCACACTGGCCACTTCACGAAGTTCAATACCGGAGGGCGAACGTCGGGTACCGAAGGCGTGTTTGCCGTACTCGAGCAGGTGTGTTGGCGCGACGACGACGCCCGTGAGATCGCCGCTTTCGTGCAGGTCGGTACGGCCGAACAGGCCGTGGCGACGATCAAGCGTCACGTTGGCTTCGGGGTAGTCGGCCGCGGGTTGATCCCCATGCGTCCGCAGGACTCGGTCGGTTTCGGTGCGACTCAAGTCAATTTCAGCGATCACAACGGTGCTGGATTTACGAAGGAGTACGAGGCGGCATACGAGTTATACTATCGCGCGCAGATGATGCCTTGGCTCTCCGTGCAGCCGGATTTGCAATGGATCGACAACCCGGGCGGGATGGGCGTGGACGACGCTTGGGTCGCCACCATGCGCGCTGTCCTAGATTTCTGACGCTGCGAGTAGAGAGAAGTCATGACAGACGACGCGAAGCCGCGCAAACGGAAGAAGTATGTTCGTGCGGTGGGGCCGCGACTACGGCGCCTCCTCTACGCGGTGCTTGGTGCCTTCGCCCTCATGGCGATGAACGGTCTCTACCTCGGTAGTGTGACGCTCACTGAATGGTGGACCGGGGTAACGTTTCAGAACTACTTCTATCTGTGGATGTTCCTCGGCCATTTGATCCTCGGCCTGGCCATGATCGTGCCGGTCATCTTGTTCGGCGTGTTCCACATTCGCAATGCACACAACCGGCCGAACCGCCGCGCCGTCATGGCCGGGTACGCCCTGTTCGCAGTGAGCCTGGTGCTCTTGGGCACGGGTGTCGTGCTGACCCGCATCGAAGGCGTGATCGAGATCAACGATCCCGTCTTCCGAAGTACCGCGTATTGGGTCCACGTCATCTCGCCGATCGGATTGGCGTGGATCTACATTCTTCACCGCCTAGCTGGTCCTAAGATCAAGTGGCGGGTCGGAGTGACCTGGGCGACGGTGGCCGGGTTGTTCGCGCTGGTCATGGTCCTGTTCCATTCGCAGGATCCACGACAATGGAACGTGGTTGGCCCGGAGAGCGGGGAGCAGTATTTCTTTCCTTCGTTGGCCCGCACCGCGACGGGTGACTTCATTCCCGCTGACACTCTGATGATGGATCAGTACTGTCAAGAGTGTCACGCCGATGTGCACGCCTCATGGTCCAATAGCGTGCACAAGCTCAGCTCGTTCAACAATCCGGCGTACCTCTTTTCGGTGCGCGGTACTCGAGAACTTGCGCTCGCGCGCGATGGCGATGTGCAAGCGTCTCGCTTCTGTGCCGGCTGTCACGACCCCGTCCCTTTCTTCAGCGGGGCATTTGACGATCCTGACTTCGACGACGTCAACGATCCGACCTCGCAAGCGGGTATCACGTGCACGGCGTGCCACGCGATCACCCATATCAATAGCCCCCGAGGGAACTCTGACTACACTATTGAAGAGCCGGTTCACTACCCGTTCGCGACCAGCGATAGCTCCCTGCTGCGTTGGGTGAACCGCCAGCTGGTCAAGGGGAAGCCCGGTCTGCACAAGAAGACTTTTCTCAAGCCGCTTCACAAGAGCGCCGACTTCTGTGGCACGTGTCACAAGGTTCACCTGCCGGAAGAACTGAACAAGTATCGGTTCTTGCGCGGACAGAACCACTACGACGCGCACCTGTTGAGCGGAGTTTCCGGCCACGGCATCTCCAGCTTCTACTACCCACCGAAGGCGATTCCGGATTGCAACACGTGCCACATGAAGCTCGTCGAGTCCGACGACTTCGCGGCGAAGGACAACGACGGCAGCGGAACCCGGACGGTGCATGACCATCAGTTCCCGTCCGCGAATACCGCGATTCCGTATCTTCTCGGCCTCCCCAGTGAGGTGATCGACGCGCACCGGAAGTTCAACGAAGGGGTGATGCGGCTCGATCTTTTTGCGTTGCGTCGAGGGGCGACGATCAACGGCGAGTTGGTGGCGCCGCTCGGCCCAGAGGCGCCCGTCGTATCGCCGGGCGAGAAAGTCTTGATCGACGCGGTGATCCGCACCGTCAAGATGGGGCACGTCTTCACGCAAGGGACGGCCGATTCCAATGAAGTCTGGTTGGACGTTACGGTTCGTGACGGAGACCGCGTCGTGGGCCGCTCGGGTGGTGTGGACGACGTCGGACGGGTCGATCCGTGGTCGCACTTCGTCAACGTCTACATGCTCGACCGCGACGGCAAGCGTATCGATCGCCGTAACGCAGAAGATATCTTCGTTCCACTCTACAATCACCAAATCCCGCCCGGTGCCGCCGACGTCGTCCACTACGAACTCCAAGTGCCCGAGCAAATGTCCACCGACACGCTCGTCATCGACGTGGCGCTTCGTTATCGAAAGTTCGACACGACCTACATGCAGCTCGTTCACGGCGCGGACTGGGTCAATCGATTGCCGGTCTTAACGCTTGCGACGGATCGTGTGACGCTTCCGGTGGGCGGTGCCGGAGAGCGTGATTCGGCCGAGCGTCCGCCCCTCTGGGAACGATTCAACGACTACGGCATTGGACTCTTGCGCAAAGGGGATGGCGGGTCGCAGAAGGGGGAGCTGCGGCAAGCGGAAGTCGCCTTCGCCAAGGTCGAAGAGCTTGGGCGTCCGGATGGCCCCTTGAATCTGGCGCGTCTCTACATCAAAGAGGGTCGCCTCGAGGATGCGGTCGATGCGTTGAAACGAGCCGCGGCGCATGACCCTCCGGCGCCACCTTGGTCGGTGGCGTGGTTCTCCGCCATGGTTGACAAACAGAACGGCAACTTCGAAGCGGCCATTTCATCCTTGGAGAGAATCATTGCGACCGACTTCGCCGACGCACGAGCTCGAGGGTTCGACTTTTCGAAGGACTACCGAGTTCTGAACGAGTTGGGGCAAGTCTTGATCGAACGGTCGAAGCGTGAGCGCGGGGACTCTCGGAGGGAAACGCGCGACCAACTGCTGCGGTCGGCCGAGTCTCGTTTTCGAGCGACCCTCGTGATAGACCCCGAGAATGTGACTGCGCACTACAGCCTTTCCTGGATAGCGCAAAAATTGGGTAACGACAGCGTTTGGGCGGAGCACCAACGTCTTCACGCCAAATACAAGACGGACGAAAACGCACGCGATCGAGCGATTGCCAACGCGCGGTCGGCGGATCCCGCGGCCGATCACGCCGCGGAGTCTGTTGTGATCTATGACCTTGCAAGGGCGGGCCGCTTCGAACGCTCTGTGACCGAATTCGCGGCGGGAGAGAAACGATGAACGCAGCTGAAGAGCCGAACGAAATCGAGGTCTCCGCCGATGACGCCGCCATCGGCCGCGCCTTTCGTTGGTCCCTTGCACTCTTGGCGCTCATCGGTGTGATCGTGGTGGCGGTGTGGTTGGGCCAGCGCGACGACAAAGCGACCGATGATCCGGGTCGCACGGGTGGGACCAAGGGACCGAGTCGACAGGTTCACTCGTCGGTCGAAGCGTCGGCTCAGTTCGTCGACGTCACTTCGACGTCTGGCGTCGACTTCGTTCACTACAACGGTGCCAAGGGCGAGAAGCTACTTCCGGAGACGATGGGTGGCGGGTGCGCCTTCTTCGACTACGACCGGGATGGCGACGCCGATCTCCTCTTCGTCAACGGCACCAGTTGGGATGGGTCGCGCAAGGAGAGCGCGCGGCTGTACCAGAACGACGGTTCGGGTTCGTACGTCGACGTGACCCACGTCGCTGGTCTCGACACCGTTGTCGTCTACGGAATGGGCGTGGCGACGGGAGACTTCGATGGTGACGGGTGGATAGACCTGTACCTCACCGCCGTCGGCACCAATCGCCTGCTGCGCAACGTCGACGGCAGTCGTTTCGAAGACGTGACGACCGCCTACAGTGCGGCCGGAGCTCCCGACGCGTGGAGTTCCAGTGCGGCGTTCTTCGACATGGACGGAGACGGGGATCTCGATCTCTTCGTCTGTCAGTACATCGAATGGAGTCCGGAGATCGACTCGCGGGTCGGGTATACGCTGACCGGACTCGGGCGCGCCTACGGTCCCCCGACGAACTTCGCGGGATCACACTGCTCACTGTTTCGCAACGATGGCGAACGGTTCACGGAAGTCTCGGCAGAGGCCGGGATCCACGTCCTCAGTGAGACGGGCCAGCCGATGGCGAAGGCGCTCGCGGTTCGCACGCTCGACCACGACTCCGACGGCGACCTCGATGTGTTCGTTGCCAACGATACGGTCCGCAACTTCTTCTTCGAAAATCTCGGCGGTGGCAAGTTTGCGGAGGTTGGGCGAGATCTCGCTCTCGCGCACGACTCCAACGGTCAATCGACCGGGGCGATGGGGGTCGACTTCGCGTGGTATCGCAACGACGACACCATGGGAATCGCGGTCGGTAACTTCGCCAACGAGATGACCAGCTTCTACGTGGCCACCGCGGACGAGCTTATCTTCGCGGACGACGCCATGGTCGAAGGCGTCGGCGCTACGAGTCGCCAAATGCTCACGTTCGGCTTGTTCTTCTTCGATTACGACCTCGATCGACGGCTC
Organism: Planctomycetota bacterium; assembly: GCA_021776775.1. Lineage (GTDB taxonomy): Bacteria > Planctomycetota > UBA8108 > UBA1146 > JAJFFE01 > JAJFFE01. The sequence continues at coordinate 25,272 of JAJFFE010000381.1, forward strand.
GACTATCTCCAGGTCAACGGTCACTTGGAAGCAGACATCAACCAAGTGCAGTCGAGCCAGCACTACCGCCAGTCCGCGCAGCTCTACTGGAACGCGGGGAATGACTCTCCCGCCTGTTTCACTCCGGTCGAGAACCCCGGAGATCTTGCCAAGCCGATCGTGGGCCGGGGCGCGAGCTACGCCGACATCGACGGCGATGGGGATCTCGACGTCGTCATGACCCAGATCAATGGGCCACCGCTGCTCCTTCGAAACGACCGAACGACGAACCACCACTGGATTCGAGTGCGGCTCGAGCAGCCGGGTCGCAATGTTCACGCGATCGGCGCCGTGGTCACCGTGGTCGCGGGCGGCGAGCGGATGGTACGCGGAGTTGTTCCGTCGCGGAGCTACCTATCGGCGGTCGAACGAACCGCGACGTTTGGTCTCGGATCGGCGACGCAGATAGAGTCCGCCGAGGTACGGTGGCCGGACGGTGTTTCGCAATCCATTGCGCTGGATGGAGTCGATAGACTCCACGTCGTTCGCCGCCAGTAGTGCCCTGCCAGTAGTGCCCTGCCAGTAGAGTGGTACCCTGCCAGTAAAACCCTGGCAGTAAAACCCTGCGTTCGTGCCCGTGATGTCCCGTCCGAGTCTTCGCGCACGCACCATTGCGGATCAATGTCCTACCAACACGAATCCGACGTGAGAGTCGGGATGTGTTGAAAGGACGAGTGTGTCGACCGTATCCAACGAGGCTCTATCGAGGGAGAGTGGGCAGAGGGACTTCGTCGAAGTTTCCGCGCGCCGTTTCGATCTGGGCGCGCCGCTCGAGTTTCCGATCTACCTCAAGCTTGGCGACGCCTTTGTTCTCTACCGCGCGGCAGGTGATGCCGTGACCGACAGCCACCTGTCTCGACTCACGGAGTGCGGGCTCGGTCGCGTCTGGATTCCCCGGGACGCCACTGAGCCGTATCTTGCGCAACTCAAGTTCCGAGCGGACCGGGTGGTCGAAGACGTTCTGGCGACACCGGCTGAACGCGCGGCGACTTGTTACGAAGTCGGAGCGTCGCTCGCCGAATCCGCTCTGCGCGAGCCGAAATCCATCGAGGCGTATCGCGCGCTCGAAAGCGTTGTCGACCGAGTGGTCGATCTCTTTCATTGGCACAGCTATTCGCTGATGGAGTTGCTCGAGCAAATGGAGCGACGTCCGGATCTCTATGAGCACTCCATGCAGGTCTGCATGTACGGCGTGCTGCTCGGCAAGGCGGCCGGCTACGATCGATTGCACGAGCTCGGATTAGGGTTGTTGTTTCACGACATCGGGAAGCTCGATCTTCCGGTCGATCTGCTCGAGCAGCCGGGAGCCCTCGCCGCTCACGAGTGGAACATCGTGCACCGGCACCCTACGTTGGGGATCGACCGCTTGAAATCGTGCGGCTGGGTGCACCCGGTCGTTCGCGACGTCGTGCAGAACCATCACGAGCGTTTGGACGGAACCGGCTACCCGCGTCGATGCCGCGGGGTTCAGCTAACGGTCGCCAGCCGAATCGCGGCGATCGTCAACGCGTTCGACAGTCGCACGACCGACCGACCGTACCGGCCAGCGGTGCTGCCGTTCGATGTTCTGCAGAGCATGATCACCCGCGGGGCCGGAATGTACGATCGCTCGCTTCTCGAAGCGTTCGTCAGGTTGCTCGCGTAGGTTTCTCTTGTAGCGCCGCCGCGCACCGTGCCTCTGACTACTAGCCCGGATCATTCATGACGCGAAGCCGCGCAGGCTGCGCTTCCCGCGAATCTCTGCGTTGCTCCTTCTTGAAGACCACTAGGTCGACTTCGGCGTCGCGCCTTGATCTTCACGAAAATCACAGCCTGTGTTCCGTTGG
>JAJFFE010000382.1 GCA_021776775.1 Planctomycetota bacterium
CCAACGGAACACAGGCTGTGATTTTCGTGAAGATCAAGGCGCGACGCCGAAGTCGACCTAGTGGTCTTCAAGAAGGAGCAACGCAGAGATTCGCGGGAAGCGCAGCCTGCGCGGCTTCGCGTCATGAATGATCCGGGCTAGAGACAGCGATGGTCGACCAGCCGCTTGAACCCAAGTCCAGCTCCGACAAGAGCTCGGCTCGCCGTGGCAAGATTCACAAAGAGATTGCTGAACGTCTCGAGGGGTCAAGCGATCAAGAGCTGATGCGCGTTCTCTCCTCTTCGCAGATAGGGACCCAAGGACACGCGTCGGTTGTGTTGCCCGATACCGACGCGGAGGTTTTTATCAAACTCCTACCGTTGACGACTCTGGAACTCATGCCTGAGAACCAGCGGTCGACGGCAAACATCTTCGAACTTCCGACCTACTACCAGTATCGGATCGGTAGCTGCGGCTTCGGAGCTTGGCGCGAGCTTGCGGTTCACCACTTCGCGAACGAGTATGTCCTGAGCCAGCAATGCCCTGGCTTCCCACTGCTTCATCACTGGCGCGTGCTGCCGATCGTCAACCGAGGCGTCGACGAGAAGGCCGGCTTGGACCTCTGGGGTGACTGTCCGGAGATCCACAGACGAGTCTCCTTGATCACCGAAGCGAATTCTTCCGCTGTCTTGTTTCTCGAGTGTATTCCGCAGAGCCTCAACCGCTGGCTCAGAGATCAACTCACACACCACCCCGACCCTTTCGCCGTGGTCACCGACCTCGAATCGAAGCTGGCGGAGCAACTGGCGTTCGTCAACGCCCAAGGCCTCCTTCATATGGATGCCCATTTCGACAACTTCCTGACTGACGGTGAGCAGATCGTTCTGGGTGACTTTGGACTGGCACTCTCTCGAGAGTTCGAACTCGACCCCAACGAGCAGCAGTTCTTTCAGAAGCACCTGAATTTCGATCTCTGCACGGCTATCGCTAGCCTCGCTCATGCGATCGTCACCCGCTACAACCCGGGAGATGAGTGGCGCAGTGTCCTGCGAAGAGTGCACGATGGCGTTCCCCTCAGCAGCGAAGCGATGCCTGATTCGATTCGCGCCTATCTCATACGCTTGGCCCCGCTCGCCCTTACGATCGGCGAATTCTACGATCGACTGCTGAAGGATTTGACAGCACCCTATCCAACGACCCAGCTCCAAGATCTCTTGGAGGCGATCTCATCGTGATCGTGGTTGGTGTAACCCTGCCTCAATTTTCGCGAAGTTCATCCGTACGGAAGCTACCGTAGAAGCACAACAAAAAGAGCGAGCCCCGCGCCAGGCGCGGGACTCGCTCACAGAGCCCTTACTCTCCTCCTCGTCGTGTTGCTACGGACAGGTCGGGAAGCTAGCGCACCCGAGTCCGTCCGGGGTGGGGTCGGGGCCGCAACCGGGGTGCGGTGCGGCGATCGGGGCGCCGCCGGAAAAGAGGTTGCCGAGGACAGTCACGGCGTCGGCGAGGTTGACCGATCCGTCGTCGTTCGTGTCAGCGGAGTCCATGCACGGCGGGGTCGCACTTCCCGGAATGAAGAGGAAGTCGAGCAAGAAGATCGCGTCGCTGATGTCGAAGCCGCCGTCGGTGTTCGCGTCTCCTCGAATGAGGCTAGTCGCTGCGCCAACCACGGCGACGTTGCCGAACGACGCGACGCCTGCCCCGAAAACGTTGTCAGTGCTCGTCACACCCAAGCGCAGCACGTAGAGGCCACTGCCGCTGAAGTTCGTCGCCACGGAGCCGCTCTCACCACTGATGTCGCTGAGGGTAATGGGACCGGCGACAACCGAGAGTCCCGTACTGCGATCGACGATGTCCCACACCGCCGCGTCATAGCCGGCGGAGTCGACCGAGTCGTACTCCCATGTGAAGGAACACGTCCGAGTGCCGCTGCCGACGCTCAGTTCTTGTTCCAGGTAGGTCGCGCTACTCCCGGTGATCCCGTCGTTTCCACCCGTCACGATCCCTTCAAAGCCGACGAAGTCAGCCGCGCCGTTGCGACTGGTGTCGGTGAAGCACCACGGCACGCCGCTCTCATCCGAGAACGATCCGTTGGTCAACGGCCCGGGCGTTTCGTCGCAGATAATGTTGACGTTATCGATCGTGACGATTCCCGGCCCGAAGAGGTTGTCACTCGTGAAGACACCGAGACGTAGCAGGAATTGACCGCTGCCGGTGAAGCCGACGCTGGCGCTGCCCGACTCACCGTCGGTATCACTCAGCGTGACAGACCACCCGGTGACCGACGCTCCACTCTTCGCGTCGATGATGTTGTAGAACGCTCCGTCGTAGCCCGGCGTGTCGGTCGAGCTGTAGGACCAGTCGAACGTGCAGCGGTAGTTCGACTCGGTGTGCAGGTCGAACGCCTGCTGGACGTAGGTGATGGTGTTGGTCGACGTGTCGTCGCTGCCGCCGGTCACTTCGAGTTCGCCGGCGCTGAAGTCCACCGCCCCGCTGTCGCTGCGGTCGACGAAGCACCACCCTTCGCCGCTAGCGTCCGAGAAGTTGCCGTTGCGAAACGACGCGACTGCCGGACGACCGAACACGTCCGCGGCGCCACTGTCAAAGAGCGGACCGTCGTCACCGTACCGCGAGCCCACCAAGACCGCCCCGGCCGAGACCGCGATGGCGCTTCCGAAGTTGTCGAACGCAAAAGCCGAGTCTCCGATGGGGCGGTCCAGGGTCCAGCTGCCGTCGAGTCGATACACGAATGCTCGCCCGCCACCGTCGGGGCCGCCCCACGACGTCGCGCCGGCCGCCACAATCCCGCCGTCGATACTGACCGAGGTTCCCAGTCGGGTGTAGCTGTACTCACCGACGAACTTATCTTCCTGCGACCAGGAGAACGCGCCGCGACGAAACACATAGACAGAGCCGGTGTTGGGGCCGAGATCTTGATCGAGCGGCGAGCCGACGACGATCGCGTCACCGCTGACATCGACGGCGCGCCCGAACTCGTTACCCGCCCCAGCGTCGCTCGCCGTGAGGATTTGATCCTGGAGCCACACGGAACCGTTGTACTCGTACACGTACGCAGACCCGGTCGACGCGTCGGTCGCATAAGCGCCGACCACTGCCACGTCGCCTGAGATCGAAACCGACGCTCCGAAGCGGTCGTACCCGGTACCGTCGCTCGCGGTCAGGATTTGGTCCTCGACCCAAAACGCGCCGGTGTCTCGATAGACGTACGCTTGTCCCTCGGGGTCTGGACTGTGCGCATCCGGAGCTCCGACGATGAGCGCTTCTCCGTGAACGGCGACGCTGGTACCGAACTTGTCGAAGGCAAACGCATCGCTGGCGATGATCTTCTGCGTTTGAGTCCATGAACTGCCGTCGTAGCGGAAGACATAGACCGCGCCCGCGGCATTGCCACCCGCGTCTTCCAGCGGCGATCCTACGACGATCGTATTGCCATGGACGGCTACCGATCGACCGAACTCGTCGCCGGCCGCCGCGTCCGAGGCGAGCAGCTTCTGCTGCTGATACCAAATGGTTCCGTTGAAACGGTAGACGTAAGCGGCCCCCGACGCAGAACCGGAGTCGTCACCGAGGGGCGCCCCGACCACGGCCACGCCGGCGTGCATGTCGACGGAGTCGCCGAACAGATCGTTGACGGCGCTGTCCCCGGCGACCAAGTGAGCTTCACACTGCGCTCCCGCCGGGGAAACGCTGCAGACAGTCAAAATCACGAGCCAAGCCATGGGGATCAAACGGTGTAACAACATCGTGAGCCTCTTTTCGTTCAGGGTTCTGCCCCCACAGCGCCGACCAGGCGGGACAGCCGTCACGAATTCCGAAGATCAATCAAGAGAAGGAGTTGGACCGCGAGTCGGCAGCCGCGTTTTGGCCCCGGACGCGAGCCGCCAGCGGGAACTCCGGTTTGGGTGCGCAGTTGGGCGCCGCGTCCGCCTCGACCGGTGGCGATCGCGCACGAGCGTGAGCGGCATGACGGGACCGGCCGCTAACGAAATTCACACCCACTTCGCCATGACCTTGCTACCGTCCCTGGCCCCTGGCGCCCTTGCGAAACTCGGGGACGTCGGCACGCGGATACTCATGACACGAGGCGACTCGAGCGGGAGGCATAGCGGTGTTGAACGAAAACTCGAACGACGAGGTGCGCGGGCTGATCTTCGATTGTGACGGCACGCTGGTAGACAGCATGCCCGTTCACTTCGCGGCTTGGGTGGAGACACTACAACGCCATGGGATCGAATTCTCTGAGCAGCGCTTCTACGAACTCGGCGGAGTTCCCACCGACAAGATCGTCGACCTTCTCGCGACTGAAGCCGGTTCTTCGCTCGACGTCGACGCGGTGAGCCTCGAGAAAGAGGTCGCTTACGAGCGGCACCTCTCAACGGTCGGAGTGCTTCCGATCGAGGCGGTCGTCACCATCGCCCGTGAACACCGCGGCCGCCTGCCCATGGCGATCGCGACGGGAAGCCTGCTGCACATCGCAGAGCGATCACTGCGACAAATCGGAGTGCTCGATTGGTTCGATACCGTCGTGGCGGCGGAACACGTGGAAGCGCACAAGCCGGCGCCGGACGTGTTTCTCGAAGCGGCCCGGCGTCTCGACATTCCTGCAGAGCGGTGCCGCGCGTACGAAGACACCGACCTCGGGATGCAGGCGATTCATGCCGCGGGGATGCACGCCGTCGATATTCGATTGCTATGAATCAAGCCACGCTACTGGTGCGATAGGGTCTCACGGTTGTCTTCGCTTCGCGCCACCGTACAAGTTCTCGACTCCACCGCTGTCGAGCGAGATACCGAGATGAATGTCGATCACCGGGTAGCCGATGGCCAAGTTGTCCCACCGGGCCGACTTGTTAGCCGTGATGGATTGCAGCTGAACGCGCGCGCTCTCGATTCCCGACCGGCTTGTCGTACCCACCAACTCCGGCCTGGTGGCGTCGGTGAGATTGGTCATATGCGCGGAGGCGTTGCCCTCGAAGAACTTCAAGACGAGTCGATAGGTAGACCCCGGGTCCCAGCTCGAATCCGCAGCGAGCTCGGCAACTTGCACGCCTCCGTTGGTGAGACGCAGCAACACGTCGCTGTCGTCGGCGAAGACCACGGCAATTCCTCGGATGTCGGAATCCTCGCCTCCGTACACGAGGGGACGGTACTCGGCGCCGCCATCGATCGGCGTGAAGTCGACCTGAATCGAAAGCCCCTCCGCGTCGAGCGCGGGGGCAACGGTGATCGACTGGTCAGCGCCAGCGGTCACCGGAACGAGAATGCTCTCATCAACGGCGCTGTAAAAGGACACGGCGTCGACGTCGAGCGCGCCGAGTTCTACCACCGTGTACTCCACTTGATCCTCGGTCGTCACATCCATGACGCCGGCGACCGCAACCGGCAGGAGGCTGCCGTAGTCCGTGGCCGCGAACGTATCGTTGATCTCGAGCGCATTCGTCTCGAACGTCGTCACGCCTTCGAGCAACAGTTCAGCGTCACCGTACGCCGCCGACCCGTGGGCCACCCGTCGGTAGAGATTCCCGCCCGATCGCGAGTACTCGATCGTCTCGACCTCGGCGTCGTTGTCGATGTAGTACGGGCTGGTCACGACGAGTATGTCGGTCCCCGCCTTGAGGGTCTGCTCGGAACTGCGCACGACATCTTCCATGGACGACAGCACCTGAACGCCCCTCGAGACGAGAGCCAAGGCTGATCGTTCGTACGCGATCATGTTGGACGTAGACATCTGCGCGTGCACGAACGCGCTGATCAACACCCCCACCACACCGACGACCATGATCAGCTCGATCATCGTGAAGCCACCGGTTGCTCGACGACTGTTCGGGTACAGGCTTCGTCTCCTGGTCATTGCGGTGCGTCTTCACAGCAAAACGTCGTGACGTTTTCTGAGACAACATCGCCTCGGGAAGTCGTCCACTGAATCTCGATGACGACTTCCTTCATGCTGTCGTTCACGGTCGACACGGTGCGACGAGTCATGTACTCGGAGTAGTGGACGTGCGCGTGGAGTGGGGTCGTCGTCAACGCGGTGAACTTGGTCGCGCGAACATGCTCCAGCTCTTTGCTGAGTGCGGAAACCGCTTTGATCGAGAGGCTATTGTCGCCCGCGGCGGCGGCCTGGGTGCCCATCAACTCGAGCCCGGACATGATCGATAGTCCGAGCACCGCGATCGCAACGACACACTCGAGCAGGGTGAAGCCGCGGCGATTGAGATTCAGACTGAGCGGACGCACGGGAGGCGACAACGGGAGACCCTTCGGATCGAACGGGATAACAACATTGAAAGTATCGGCCGTGCCCAAGACCCCGCTTGAGCGGCCCGCGGCGCGACCGTCGCCGATAAGCGTAACTCCTGACCAGGCTGAGAGTCGTGGCTCGACGAAGAGGGCGGTGCTGATACGACCCGCAGGGGATCCACAGCGACCCAGCGAACTCGACCTCGCCAGGAAACCGAGAGCGACCGGCGTCGGACACAAAAAAAGCAGGGCAACTCTCCGGGGGGAGAGCTGCCCTGCAAGTGTTGACCTCAGCTCGTCAGAGCGTCAGTCCCCGTTACCGAACCTACGGACAAGCCGTCGTCGGTTGCGAAGCGCAATCCAGCGGATCGGTATCCGTCGGATCTTCGCCACACGTCGGGTGGGTCGGCGCCGCCGGGGGCGGTGAGCCGGAGACGAACAGTGCGCTCAGCGAGTAAACCGGGTCGCTGATGTCGAAGCCACCGTCGTCGTTGACGTCACACGCGTCGACACAAACGGCCGCAGGCGTACCCGGAACGAACAGAATGCTCAGGGCAGTCACCGGGTCACTGATGTCGAAGCCACCGTCGTCGTTGCAGTCACCACGCGCGAAGAAGGGACCACCACTGCCGGGGCCGAAGACCTCGTCGTAAACGCTCGCGAGGAACGCACCCGGATCGTCGAACCCAGCCGGCTCGACCGAGATGGAGATCGTGTCACCAGCGCCCGAAGCAATGGTGTCGTCGTGGATGTAGTGGACACCAACGAAGTACCCAGCTGCAGGCGAGAAGAGGACGAACGCGTTGTTGTCGCCCATGATCTCAGTACCGGCACCCGGAGCAGCAAGCGCCAGGTTGTCGGTCCAGTCGTTGCCCGCTTGATCTTGCGTGTAAACACTCGCCAAACCATCGGTGAACGTCCCCGCTTGACCTTCGAGGTCGGTGACTAGGTCACCACCGTCGGCGGTAGCAGCTTCGTCGATACCGTCCACTTGGTCGTAGTCGGTCGGAGCCGCGAAGCCCCAGTTGTCACCACCGTGCACGAATGCACCATTGCCGGCGAGAACGCAGTCACGGATGGCGGTCATGATCGGCAGATCGATGACAGCATCGTCCGGGAACGTACCGTTGTTGTGGATCCAGCCTTCGTTCGGACAGCCGATGATCGGCAGACCGAGACCAGCGGTGATCTCGATGAAGGACTTACCAGCGGCCGTCAAAGCGTCTACGTGAGCAGCGTGGCTGTCGAGGAGACCGCCACCCAATTCACCGTTGACGAGGGCGACGTCGAAGCCCGACACGTCGAGCGGAAGGATCTCGGTGACGGTCATATCGCCGGCGCCCGTGGCACCCGCGAAACCGGTCAGACGAATCGTAACCGTATCACCAACGACCATGGCGACGTCGATCGACGACTGAAGACCACAGGAGTCATCGTTGCAGAAGAGCACGACGCCGCCGGTGCTCGGACAGTCATCGAAGATTTCGAGCAAGCTGTCGAACGCCGTAGAGCAAGTGTCGAATCTGACAGTTGCGTCCGCGGTCGCAGTGTAGGTCCACCAAACGTCCGGATCGGTGGGGGTCGGAGCACCACAGGTGGCCAAGGGACCATCATTCGTGGCGCAGATCGTGTTGAACGGGTTGCCACCGACGACGGCGACAGAGGCGTTCGCGCAGTCATCGTTAGCGGGAGCGGTCGCCGAAGCGTCGACCGTGACCGTACCGTCGCCCGTGGCTCCAGCCGTTCCGGAGACTTGGATCAAGTACGTTACGCCAGCCGTCATGGTGACGGTGACGCCGGTACCACCGGTTGCACAATCGATCTCGGTGCCGAGGCAGTCCTCGTGGACAGCCATCACCACGTCGAAGCTACCCGAGGTAGCGTCGATCACGTGATCGCCGTCACAGACCGGCGTGTACGAGTACCAGACATCGTTCGCGCCGCCCACTTGGCAGCTCGCGCCGAAGCCTTCGTCAACCGCGCCGACGGACGTGAAGGCGGTCGCGCCTGCACCGATCACCGTAGCGGTCACACACGTATCGTTGAGGAGCGGGCAAGGGCCGGAACCCGTACCGATCATTTCCTCCAGGCAGTTCGCGACAATGTCACGACCCGATTGAACTTCGAGACTGTCGAGCGTGGCGCCCATGAGGAACGTCGTTCCACCACCGGTACCAACACCCGAAACGAGAGCGATCTGGCCGCCGGCGTACTCGCCACGCGGCGTGCCCGTAGAAACGGTCAGGTAGTCGCCGTCGTCGAACCAAGCGTCGATGCCGCCGGTCGGGCCGACGCTCTCACCGGGGAGTCCGTTCGGCGTCGTCCATACGCTGTCGCCGGGGCAGCAAGCGCCCGAGCTGAAACCTTCGGGAACCGTGTAGTCGATTGCCGCCGAAATTCCCAAGGCCGCTTGCAGGGCCGGGGTCGCCGTGTCCATGCCCCAGTAGGACATGAAGACATTTCCACCACCGTCGATGAAATCGATGATGGCAGTCTCAGCGGCCGCGTCGAGCAAGTTCGACGGGTTGTCGATGACGAGCGTCGCGTACGGCGTGACACCCAACTCAGCGACGAGCGAAGCGCCGTCACCCACGACCGTCATCGAACCGGTGAGTCCGAGGCAGTCGATCGCGAGCTGCGCGATGTCGTTGTTGCTGATCCAGTCCAGCACCAGGATCTGGTTCGGATCCGGGCAGTGGTTGAGCGTGCAGCTCCGCGGGAACGTGGGGCCCGAGGCGCAAATTGCCTGCACACTGTAGGTGTAAATCCCGGAGGGGGGAGCGACGTCCGTGAACGTCTCCACGCCCGGGCCAACGGTTCCGATGACCGAGCCATCGCGGCTGATCTCGACCGAGGTATACGGATCGACGGTTGGATTGTCCGTCCACGAGATGATGGCATCGCCACCGGCGGTCGGCGTACAGCTGGCTGGATCCGACGCGCAAACCACGTCTATGACGGGGCTACACGGATTCGGCGGGCCGCAACCGTTCAAACCGAAATCGATCGCGTTCTGCCAGAACGTCGAAATCTCGGCCGGAGTCAACGTGTCGGACTCGTGAGCGAGAACGAGAGCTTGGTCGCCGGCACCATCCGGCTTGACTACGACGGCACTGCCGCCGGCGGTGAACGCTCCGATTTCTTCGGAGATACCCGCGACGCCAACCGTCATGGTATCGCCGTTATCGACCCATGCGTTGAAGACACCGGCCGGAGTGACGGCGGAGATCGGCGCGAGGCCAGTCCCAGCACCGTTCCACACGCAGTGAAGTCCGCCCGTGGTATCGGTGAACTCTTGCGGGGCGGTGAAGTCGACCGCTGTGACGTCGAAGGACGCCTGCAGGTCGAAGGCAGTATCGAGGTCCCAGTAGGCCACGATAGCGTTGCCGCCGCCGTCGATGAACGCCGAAAGACCGGCCGTTCCCAAAATGTTGGACGGGTTGTCGACGACAACCAAGTCCCAAGCGCCCGTGGGCGGAGCGGCCAGCGCGGCCTCGAACGAGGCGCCATCTGTGGTCAGCGTAAACGCAAGGCCCTGGTCGGTCAGGGCGGTCTGCGCCACGTTGTTAAGCGTGGCCCAGTCGAGGAGAAGAATCTCCTGAGCCCTCACGGTGCCACTGATCGAAAGCAGTAGCGTCAGGGCAATAATGGCGGTTAGTGAACGCATTTTTCTCATTCCCATGAATCCCTTCTCAGGTCGACGTTCGAGCGTTTGGAGCAACTCAAGTTTTCGGAGGCACACTCCTTGGTCTCACACTCCTTAGTTCTCACGGTCTGACACTCGCGAACCCTGCGCCCACCATTGGACGTACAAGTCGCGAGGCGTTGACACATAACAACAACGATCCCACACACCGTGCTCACCGACAGTCGCTCGTAGCAACTGTTGCGCTGGAATCGGAACGACGAGCCCGCGCTGCGTGCCGCCAATTGAACTCATTGCCGTTGCTGACAGCCCAATTGCGCAGGTACGGGGTCTACGTGTTCGCAGCCTCGACGCGACAGAATTTCCGAGTCAACGAGAACGAGCCCAGAGGTTACGTGGATCGAGTTGAGCCAACGAGCCAACGATAGGACCGAGTTCGGGTGTTTGCACTTCTTTTCCCGAGTAACCTGGCGAAAATATGGCACGGCGGCTCAGAACGAATGAGCGGAGATCTCGTCCCCTGAATGTGCCGCTTGGCGAATAAAAACAGTCCAATCGTCGCCCCGAAATTTCGTCGACAAATTGGGCACCCCCCTCCCCGTCTCCGACAGTATTGGATAGTCCATGTTCTATGGCTCGACCCCCCTCTACCAACCGCGCAATCAGGGTCCCAGCTCCACGGCCCGAGATGCCAACGCCCGCGCCCGCGAAACCGAAGCGACACTCGAGTACACGCAAGCGCATCTCGAACGAACCATGATGATTTGCGAAGCGCTGTGGACATTCCTCAAGGAGAAGCACGGCTACACCGACCAGGACTTGGTCGAGCGCGTCGAAGAGATCGACCTGCGCGACGGCGTGCTCGACGGACGCGTCTCGGCCAGCGAGCCGACCCCGTGCCCGAACTGCGGACGCAACACCAGCCGCAAGAAGATGCTGTGCTTGTACTGCAGCACTCCGATCGAGCCCGATCTCTTTGGACGTTGAGTCGCGCGGGAACTCGGCACGTGTAGCGGACCGCGCGGTTGAGAACGAGCCGCGCACGGCGGCCCCACACCCAATGGCGTTGGGTCGCTAACGCTTCGCGGTCGAGAGAAGTGCGCCGAGTTCAGCGAGCCACGGATCGGACTCGCCCGCGTCTCGGCGAATCCGAGCCATGAGCCCTTCGAGCTCGGCGTCCAAGCCGTGTGGGCCGTCGGCGGACGCGATTTCGACACGGCACTTGAGCGCGGTGACCTGAACATTGAGCCGCGTCTCTCCGGTGGAAACTTCCCGCCACGCGAACTCGGCGATCCTCGTTGCCAGCTCGAGGTCACCCTCATCGCGAGCAAGTCGGGCTGCGCAACACCGCCAGCTCGTCATCGGAATGCAATCGGCCAGGGGATTGGACTCCGCTTCCGCACAGTCGTACACCCTCGCGACATCGTGCAGGTGGGTGCGTGCTTCGTCTCGGTGGCCCATTCGTCGGGCGATCTCGGCGAGCATGGCGTGTCCGCGCCCCACGGACGGAATGTGACGGGGCCCGAGCTTCGTAGAGAACAGGAGAGCTTCGCTGATCAACGTGCGCGCCTCGCCGAGACGATCTTGATCGAGTCGGAGTTCAGCCAACGAGCGCAGCGTTCGCTCTCGCTGAACGGGACGCCCGCCTTCCGCGTTCAGTATCTCGAGATTGATCTCGAGCACCACTTCCGCCGCGGACAACTCTCCTAGCTCGGTGAGAAGAGACCCAAGACTATGGCGTTGGCCAGAGGCCGCGGGGGTAGCCTCACCGTGAACTTTCTCCAACACGTTCAACGACTGTCGGTAGAGGTCGCGGGCGGCGAGTCGCTGATTTCGGTGTCGCTTCAAGTGAGCGAGCCCGTTCAACGCACTCGCGAGTTCGGGACTGAACTCACCCCACTGATTCCGTGCTGCCTCTTCGCTGCGCCGGTACTGAACCTCAGCCTCGTCATACCGTTCGAGCCTCCGCAGCATTGCAGCGTGATTGAGAAACGACCGCACGCACGACGCGTGGTGGGGCCCGAGCAATTGCATTCGTTGCTCGAGGGTCAGCCGAAGAAGCTGCTCGGACTCGACCAACTTTCCGCGTCGTCCGAGAATCAACGCCAGGTCGGACTGCACTCCCAAGAGCTCTCGCGCGGTCTCCGGGGTATCCACCGGGTCGGCCATCACCGCCCGAATCGCCGCCTCGGCCTCGTCTATTCGATCGTGAGCCATGGCGATTCTCGCCACGCCTAGATTCAAAGACTGTCGGATGGCTCGGTCCTGAATATCGTCGACGGGGGGCGGGGCCAATCCGTCCGTGGCCCAGCTCAAGGCGTCGTCCAACTTCAACGCGCGACGGTCGATCTCCGACATGACCTGACACGAAACCCGGTGCATCGTCAGTCGCTCGAGGTTGGCGTCGATCCATGGACGATTCAATTCGACCGCTCGCTTCAAATGGTGCCGAGATTCGTCGAACCGTCGCAGCGCCAGATAGGCGCGCCCTATGGCGTGGTGCACGACCGCGGCGCTGCGCGGCTTGTCCTGAAGATCGTCTTCGATACGGCTCGCGGCGGCGTCAACCGCCTCCCGTAAGGTCGTCTCCTTACCGTCCGCCGATACCGGAGCCGAGCCGATGAGTTCCTCGAGGAACTTCGCTACTCGACCGGACTCCCGCAAACTGTTGATAGCCTCGGCCGCTTCTCGGCTGGCGATTCTTCGCTGCTCGTTGGCGATCTTCGTTTGTTCTTTGGCGATCTTCGTTTGTTCTTTGGCCAGGGTCTCTTGTTCCCGCGCCTTGAAGTACCCGGCCGTCGTCCCAACCAACCCGAGGATCAACGACACCAGCAAAGCGCTGACGCCGATAACGGACGCTCGGTGACGCCGAGCGAACTTTCGCGCTAGGTAACCGCGACTCGGGGGCGTGGCGACGACGGGTTCGACTCGAAGGTACCGCTCCAGGTCATCGGCGAGCGCCGCCGGCGAACCGTAGCGTCGCTCGACCTCTTTCTCGAGCGCCTTCTGCACCACGTTGTCGAGATCTCCACGCAGCGCGTTGCGCCAAGCGGACAGCGACCCCCTCGTTCCGTTGGTCTCCTGTGAAACGCGGTAACTCGGTTTCGGAGTCACCGAATCGACGACGATGCGCTGAAGGTCCGCGGGACCGCCACGGCGAATCTCCATGCGATCGAACGGTAGGTCGCCGACGAGCAATTCGTAGAGGACGAGGCCGAGCGAGTAGACGTCGCTGCGCGTGTCGACCGCCGTCGGATCGAACCGCACCTGCTCGGGGCTCATGTACTCCGGAGTTCCGACGAGTTGCCCCTGCGCGGTCATCGACGTCACGTCGAGATCACTCGAACGCGCAATTCCGAAGTCGATGAGCTTCGGGGTCGGAACCCCGTCGACGTTCGACACCAGGATGTTCGACGGCTTGATGTCTCGGTGGATCACACTCTTCTCGTGCGCGTGCTGAACCGCGTGACAGACGCGCACGAACAGACGCAATCGCTCCGGTAGGGAGAGCCCCTCCCGGTCACACCACTCGGTGATCGGGACGCCCTCGACGTACTCCATG
>JAJFFE010000383.1 GCA_021776775.1 Planctomycetota bacterium
CGCACGTGTACCTCTACGAGCAGGGAGGGACGGCGCGACTCTGGGGCGTGCAGTCGCACACCCTGAACTGTCCCGACGGATGCCCAACCCCGCAGCAAGTGGTCGCGGCCATCCGACCGGATGACCCCCACTGCCCACGAACCAGCCTGCTTTGCCTCGAGAATACGCACAACATGCGCGGCGGCCTCGTCGTCGACCCGGCGCAAACGTTGGCAATAAGCGAACTCGCCAGAAACCGGGGTTTGAAGATTCACCTCGACGGCGCCCGACTGTTCAACGCCGCCACGGCCCTCGATCGCCCCGTAGCGGACTTCACGCGCGGCGTCGACTCCGTGATGATCAGCCTGTCGAAGGGACTCTCTTGCCCGGTCGGCTCGATCTACGCGGGCTCGCAGGACCTTGTCGACGCCGCCCGCCGCACGCGCAAGCTGCTCGGCGGCGGAATGCGCCAAGCCGGAATTCTCGCCGCGTGCGGCCTCGTCGCGCTCAGCGACCCCTCCGCCGCCCTCGCCCCCGACCACCGACGCGCCCGAGCCCTCGGCGCTGGGCTATCGGAGATCCCAGGGCTGGCCGTCGCCGAGCCGCAGACAAATATCGTCATGGTGGAGCTCGAGTCCGGCCCCGGGGAGCTAGTGCAAGCGTTGGTCGACGCGGTCGCCAGGCACAACGTCGGCGCCGTCAGTATCTCCAACCAGCGGCTGAGGTTGGTCACCCACGCCGGTATTGACGACGCCGCCGTCGACGAGACGATCGGGGCGTTTTCGACCGCCATGGAGGAGCTCGGTTGAAGCGTGGTTGCGGCCCCCACCCACCTCGAGTCACTTTTCCGAACCCGGGCTCGCAGTCGATACTGTCGTTACTGCCGGCACCGATGAACTCTCGACTCGATGGAGGAGGAGCGTCCGATTCAAGATCATGCGCGACCACTTCCGACGGTCTCGGGGTCCCTGCTCGCAGCTCGCCGCCGTGCCGGCCGCGACGAGGCTGGGCCGAGCCACGCGACGCACTCGAGACACTTGACGCAAATGGCGACCATGGCCGGAGACCCACGCCAACTCACCGCTCGAAAGGCGACGCGCATCGTGAGCGATGAACCCGCCGACTGCGGTGATGCGCGACCCGACGCGTCGGGGCGACCCTCTCCAACGACCGAGAACCGGGATCGGACAGTCGCTGACGCTGACGCTGACGGCCCCGACGGTGGCGAGGCAGACGGTGGCGAGGCAACGCTAGCCGACGTCGACCTGGTCGCGCTGCACTTGGCCGGCGACCCGTCGGCGTTCGCCAAGCTCGTCGAACGATACCAACGGCTGGTCTATAAGATCGCCTACTCGAAGGCGAACGACCGTGAAGACGCGGAGGATATCGCGCAGGAGATACTCCTTCACGCGCATCGCTCTCTGCCCAAGCTGCGAGACCCACAGGCGTTCTTGGCGTGGCTGATGGCGATCGCCCACAATCGCGCGAATCGATACTGTCGAACGCGACAGTCCAAGCGCCGCGGGTTGCTCGAAGCGCAGCGCCGCGCGCACGAAGAAAACGAACTGGAACGTCGTCGCGAACTCCGCGGCGATTCCTCGAGCGAGGTCACCGAGTTGGTGACCAGCCTCGACGAGGAGTACCGAGCCGCTCTCACGTGGAAGTACGTCGAGGGCCTCTCGTACGAAGAAATTGGCGAACGCTTGTCGATGTCGTTTCACCAAGTGGACTACTTGCTCCGGCGTGCGAAGCGAGCCCTTCGCGCCGGGCTGGAGCGACAGCGATTGGAAGACCCGGATGCGTGACCCCGTGATGGATGGACGAGCGAGGAACCGACCATGGTGAACTCGATTTGCAACTGGACCCGAACTCAGATGTCAGCTTACGTCGACGGCGAATTGCGTGATGACGTCGCGCGCCGAGT
This sequence comes from Planctomycetota bacterium, assembly GCA_021776775.1. GTDB lineage: Bacteria > Planctomycetota > UBA8108 > UBA1146 > JAJFFE01 > JAJFFE01. The sequence goes on from JAJFFE010000383.1 coordinate 1,904, forward strand.
CGGGACCCATCTCGAACAGTGCTCGAACTGCCGCGCGCGGCACCACGAGGAATCCGAGCTCGTCACGAGCGCGATTCACGCCCTGGTTGCGGCCGAGCCCCCCGGCGACTTCGCCCACCGAATAGAGCAAGCGCTACGGACCCCGACACCGGTCGAAGCGCAGACCGTGCCCGCATCGGGCGAGCCGTCGATGTTCGGGGGTGGACGGCGAATGTTCTGGGCGTACGCAGCGGCGGCGGTGCTCTTGGTATCGCTCTTCTGGATCCCCGGACAGTTCGAGTTGCCGCAAGAACCGGTGACCGTCGTGACAACCGACCGCAGTGACCCCATCGTGGCCATGACCGCGCCTCCGGTCGACGCCGAGGAATCCGCTCTCCAACTCCGCCGCGGAGATTTCGATGGAGATGGCAATTTCACTATCGCGGACCTCGCGCTTCTTCGTCAGTATCTGCAGGATTCGGACAGCGTGCTCGTCGAGATTTGCGCCCCCGCGATCGACTTCGATCACGACGGCGAGCTGACGCCGACCGATCTCCACTCTGCAACTCGAGACTTGTACGCGTTGATCTCGGGGAATCGGGAAGATCTGTTTCTCGCTTACGATCCGAGCACCGCAACCCTGATGTGCGCCACGAACGACTGCTTCTAAACACGAGAATTGAAAAATGGACCCCCGCACTGAGGGGTCGTTCCTAAGGAGGACCCATGAAGACGCGGGGCACGATTTCGATCTGGCTCGCTCTCGTCGCGACGGGAGCGCTCGCCACGACAGTCGCCATGCGCAGTCCCGGGAGTCATCCCGGTGAGCGCGCGCTCGACCCTGCTCCGGCCCCTCTGTCTACGGTGGCGGATTCGCCACCCGCGCCGGATGAGGTTGCCCCTGATCACGTCGAGCAGATCACGCTCGCATACATGATCAACAACTTTGGATACATCGATGTCTGTGGCTGCAAGAACAAGAAGATCCGCCAAGGGTCTCTGACGCGTCGCATGTCTCTGCTTCGCCAACTTCGAAGCCTCAATCCGTCGATCATGCTCATCGACGGCGGCAACACGTTCTTCAACCGCGAAGATCGCAACGCCAAGGAGCACGAACGGCTGCAGTTGATCGAACGCGCCAAAGTCATCGTCGAGTCGTTCAATCGTATGGGCTACCACGCGACAACCATGGGGCACGTCGATCTGTCGCTCGGACTCGACGTCCTGAAGGACCTACTCAGCCGCGCTAAGTTCAAGTGCGTCTGCGCCAACTTCGTCAACGAAGAGACCGGCGAGTTGGTGTTCGATCCGTACATTGAGATCGAAGTGGGAGGGGTGAAAGCGGGAATCCTCGGCTTGACCATCAACACGCTCCAGCCGCACTACATAGGTCAAAAGGCACCTGGCACCAAAGTCATCGACGGCCTCGAAGCGGCGAAGAAGTACGTGCCCATGCTGCGTGAGCGCAACGACATCGTCGTCGTGATGTCGCAGAACTCGCTGGAATTCAACGAGAAGCTTGCCGCCGAAGTAAAGGGCATCGACTTCGTGCTCGATCCTCACTTCAAGCTCGGCTCGACCAAGATTTGGGTCGAGGAAGAAGACCTGGTGCAAGCAGTCGGCGACTCGTTCATCGTTCGCAGCGACGCGCAAGGTGCTCGCCTCCAGACGTTGAATCTGTGGATGCAGGACAAGGGACGCCCGTTCCTGGATCGCAAGACCGTCGACAAAACAACGCTCGCCAAGGGCACGGAGAACGGTCACCGGTCGAGCTTCACCCACAAGCGCTACCCGATCGAGCCGCACTTCCTGGAGGATCCTGACATCGCGGCGCTAGTCGACGCGTTTCGCTCGGGAACGCAGTTCGTGAACACCGAGCTCCTGCCAGAGCTGGTGAACAAGGACAAATACCTGACCCAAGAAACGTGCGGCGTGTGCCACGAAGATCAGCACAAGTTCTGGCAAGGCACGAAACACGCCACCGCGTTCGCCTCGCTCGAGGAGACCGGAGATCAGTGGCGGCAAGACTGCATCGGTTGTCACGTGCTCGGCTACGGACAGACCTTCTACAAGCCGGCTGACGCGGAACCGTACAAGAACGTCCAGTGCGAATCGTGTCACGGGCTGAACCCGAATCACCCCGAGGACCCGGCCGCGCACAAATGGCCGCGGATCGTCGAGAAGACGTGCCTCACGTGCCACAACAAGGCGCAGACTCTGGCGGACTTCAAGTACGGAGAGTCGAAACGAAAGATGCGCTGCCCCCCGATGGAGCGCTGATCGGGTACGCCTCTACTGACGAAGAAACGCGCGGTTGCCCCACGGCAGCCGCGCGTTTCTTCGTATCCGCGTTGTGTTAGTCTCCCTCGAAATCGAAACCACGTAGGAGCGAAGCGTCAGCCATGAACACGAAACAAGACACGACCCCCGAGAACAGCAACTCGGGCGATCCCAACGCGAAGACCCCGTCGGACAGCGCCGTTGAAATGCGGGAGCTTGTCCTGCCCAACGACACCAACACGCACGGCAATATTCTTGGGGGCAAGGTTCTTCACCTCGTCGACATCGCCGCGGCTATGTGCGCCATGCGCCACTGCCGCAAGCCGGTTGTCACCGCCTCGATCGATGAGGTCCAGTTCCACTACCCGATCCCCGAGGGTCACTTCCTGCTGTTGAAGGCGTCGGTGAACTTCGTCGGGCGGTCGTCCATGGAGATCGGCGTGAAGGTTCTGTCCGAGGATCCCATGACTGGCGAGATGCGTCACACGTCGACCGCGTACTTGACGTTCGTCGCTCTGACGGCGTCGAAGTCCCCCTCGGAGGTCCCGCGGCTCAACCCGCAGAGTGACGAGGAAAAGCGCCGGTTCGAAAAAGGGCGAGACCGAATGGAAGCCCGTCGGGAACGACGCCGCCAAGGCTGACGCCCGAACGGGCTTTATCCGACGAGCACCGCTCGCATGACGTCGATGGGAGCTTCGCGGCCGGTCCACTTCTCGAACGCGGCGACGCCCTGGTGAAGCAGCATCTGCAGGCCGTCGACCGTCGTCACTCCGCGTTCGTGACCCGCAGAGATGAACGCGGTCTTCGAACGATCGTGTCGGTACACACAATCGAAGAGCGCGCCGACTTCGTCCAACCAATCCGCCGGTACGGGTGACTTCTCGTCATCGTCCATACCGACGGGCGTGGCGTTGACCACCAGGCGCGCGCCGCGTATCGCGTCCGCGGCCTCGACACGGTTGCGCAGCTCGATGGTCTCCAAGGAGACGAGCGACCCGATCTGCATGGCGAATCGCCGGAGCGCCTCGCACACTTCGTCGCCCTCGTCGGTATCGCGCACGGCGACGCCGATACTGCGCGCGCCACACTTGATGGCACCAGCAATCACGGCGCGGGCCGCCCCGCCGCCGCCGATCACGACCACCCGCTCGTCGACAAGGTCTAACTGCGCTTCCATGGCGGACCCGACGAATCCATCGACATCGGTGTTGGATCCGACCACGCGCGCCCCGTCTCGCGATGCACAGTTGACCGCGCCGATCGCGGCGGCGTCCAACTCGACCTCGTCGACTAGTTCGAGGGCGGCGCGCTTGTGGGGAATCGTAAAGTTACAGCCGACCATTCCTTCGCGACGGGCGTCGTCGAAAGCCGCGCTGAGCTCTTCGGGAGCCACACCAATCAACTCGTAACCCCAGTCGTCCAGCCCCAGCGCCTCGAACGCAGCACTGTGCATTTCCGGAGATAGCGACTGCTTGACCGGCCAACCAAACAGAGCCACTCGATTGCGAGCAGAGCTGGTAGGAGCAGAGTTGTCAGCAGCAGAGAAGTTCGGACTCAACCCAACGATCCTTCCAAACGTACACGGGCGGGGTCCGCCGAGGCGCCCCG
>JAJFFE010000384.1 GCA_021776775.1 Planctomycetota bacterium
CGCTGGGAGACCTTCCCGCGACGATCCGAACGTCTGACGCAAACGTGCGCGTCGCCGATATGAACGGAGACAGGCTCCTCGACATCGTTCGCATCACGCCCGCTTTGCCCTTCCTGGACGTCACTTATTGGCCGAACATGGGCCAGGGAGGATTTGATAACGGAGTGGACTTCCAGACCATTGCTGTTCCGTTCTCCGGGGTGAGTTCGTTGTACTTCGTTGATGTGAACACCGATGGGCTTGCGGATATGGTCTACTTGGCGAATCTGGAAGCCACGATCCATCTCAATCAGGGGGATGGGACTTGGGGGTCGCCGATGGAGATCATGTCGGCGACGTTTCCGACTGGGACTGGAATTCGCTTCGCTGATATGAATGCCAACGGAGCGGTGGACATTCTCTACAATCATCCGGGCGGCGGACCGGATCGGTATCAGTATCTCAGCTTCTCGCCCGACCTCGTACCGAATCAACTAGTTGCGATCGACAACGGCATAGGGTCGCGTACGAATCTCAGCTACCGGAGCGCCGCCAGCTATGCGGTAGAAGCGGCTGCGGAGGGTCGTCCGTGGACGTACAGAGTCCCGTTCGGTATGCAGTTGGTGAGTCAATACTACGTGGAGTTCGGTTTCGATCTCGACGGCATCCCGGGCATGGATCAGTACATCACGGATCTCGTGTACCGCGACGGGTACTATGACTCGATCGAGAAGGAGTTTCGTGGGTTTTCATTTGTCGACAAATTCGAGCGCGGCGATGAGCACTACGGTGTAGTTCCGATCGAGGCCCCCGGACGGCTAACTCGCATCGCGTATGACGCAGGAGTCTTCGAAGAAGCATTCAAGGGGATGATCCGTTGGACGGAGACCTGCGCCGTCACTGAAACCGGAGTCGAAGAGTGGCCATACGATGCGTCGAGCTATCTGAGCGACGAGCTTGTTTATGAGCGAGAGATCAACAACTTTGAATTGAGTATCTTGCACGCTGGGACGCCAAGCGGAATCGACGTCGTATTTCCGTTCGTCCGGGAAACCACCACGGAGGTGATCGAGCTTGCGTCAGCTCCGAAGAAGACGCTGTTCGTCGAGATTGACTATGACAGCTATGGCAACGTAGTTCTCGAGAAGAATCACGGAACTGTCGGGACAGCTCTTGATGACGAGCGCTTCGTCGCAACGGAGTATGCCTATGACTTCACCAACTGGATCCTCGATCGAGCCTCCCACAAGACCGTGACGGATGAGGCGGGAGTTTGGGCGCAAGAGATCGCATGGGAATACGACGAGCGAGGCCTTCCTGTCTCGGAACAGAGCTGGGTCGCCGACGGTGGACCGGTGATCGTTGTGGTTGAGAACAGCTACGACAGCCATGGCAACCTCGTCTCAGCCACCAATGCGCGAGGTTTCCAGCGCACTATCTCTTACGATCCTGCTTTCAATACCTATCCCATACAAGAATCCACGGAGGTGGCGACCGGACAGATGCTCGTCGCTACCGCCGAGTACGACAATCGCTGGGGAGTGGTCACCAGCGTAGTCGACTACAATGGTCACACAACGGCATTCGAATATGACAACTTTGGGCGGCTAGTTGCAGAGATCCAGCCTGGCGACAGCTCTACGTACCCCACGAAACTGTATCGCTACGTCGCAGGCGATGCGATTCGCGGCTGGAGCTATTCGTACGATCGAGCCGGGCAACTTACCTACGCGACGACAACCCCGGGTACGGTGACCAACCACGTCACGACCTTCGCGCGCGAGAACTTCGGGCAAGCAGGAGTCATCGAGACGATTTCGTACACGGACGGGCTTGGTCGAATGCTATCGACTTGGACCGAGGACGTGGGCTCCTTCACCGTCACCGCGGCGCTACTCTACAACAGCCGTGCGACAGAACGGGCCAGCTTTCATCCGTACTCCGCCGGCAGCAGTTTCCTGCCGAGCATCAGCTCGCCTCACACCTCTTCGAAGTATGACGGTGTTGGCCGGCTAGTGGGCAAGGTGTTCGCCCCAGACGTAGATGGCGTCCAACATGAGGAGCGCTACATCTTCGAACCGTTGGTCGAGAAGGGGTTTGACGCGGAAGACACACTTGTCGGCGGGATTCACGAGGGCACGCCGAAGACCATGACCTACGACGGGCTTGAGCGCCTGATTGAGCTGCGAGAAGTCGAGTCGTTGGGGGTATCGAGTGGCGAGTATGTGACGGCGTATGCATACGATCTGAACGACAAAATGATCGAGCTCATCGATGCCCAAGGCAACAGGAAGGAACTGAGCTTCGACGGACTAAGTCGAATGACGGAGGTCCGCGATCCCAATTCTGGCACGTTCACCTTGGAGTATGACGATACCGGCAACATCGTTGGGACTGTCGACGCCATGGGACGGAGCATCTCCTATACTTACGACGGCGCGAATCGCCGTCTGACAACGGACTACAACGCCGATGGAGTGGACGTCGAATTCCACTACGACTTCGCGTCTTCGAGTCACCCCGCAATGGACAACGCCGCCGGAAAACTGGCCTTTGTCCATGATTCGTCGGGCGCGACTTTCCTTGGCTATGACCCGAGGGGTAATCTTTCTCGTCGCACTAAGCGAATTCAACGGCAGAGCGGCGCGATCGAGGAATTCACCTCCTTGTTTCGTCATGATTCCGCCGATCGCATCTCGGAGCAAATCTATCCGGATGGAACCCGTCTTCGGAGATTTTACAACGAGCGTGGAATGTTGCTCAGTATCCCTGGCGTGATCGAAGAGATCCTTTACGCGCCATCGGGGTCGCGGGAGAGCTGTACGTTCGCCAACGGCGTAACGACCAGTTACGAGTATGACCCACGGACCAGGCTGACCGGCCTCGAGACCTTCATTGCTGGCCAGTACGTTCAGGATCTCCAGTATGAGTTCGACGGCCTCAACAATGTTGTTTCCCTACAGGACTTTCGAATGGGGCTGTCTGTCGGCGACCCCCGCGATATGGCCCAGTCTTTTGAGTACGACGATCTCTATCGTCTGACTGGGAACCTTGGCATGGGCTACGGATCTATTGAATACGCATACGATCGACTTGGGAACATGACGTCCAAGACGAGTCCCAACATTCTTGATCCACGAGTCAACCTTGGAGTGATGGTGGCGGGAGGGACAGAGGGTGTCAGCGATCGAGAGCCCCGTCAACTGGGTGATGAACCGGGTCCACATGCTCTGACTCAAGCGGGGACTAGTCTGTCGTTGTCTTACGACGATGTCGGCAACGTCGTCAGTCGCGACGGAGACAGCTATCAGTGGGATGTCCTGAATCGGTTGACGCAGATAAACACCTCGGCCGGGGAGATCCATCGCTTTGCTTACGATTACGGCGATACCCGGGTGCTCAAGTACGTCGAGGGCGACCCAAGCCAAGAGGTCGTCTATATCGACGAGAGCTGCGAGATTCGCGACGGTATCTTGACCAAATTCATTTTTGCCGACGGAATCAGAGCCGCCCGAGTTGAGGGCCCGATGCCGGTTACTGGCGGCACGACCATTCAGCGACAGATCCTGAATCCGGGGTGGAACAACGTTCCTATCTCGGTTGATCCTTTCGACACCGATCCCGCCAGCTTGCTGATGGGCATCGATGGCTACTACGATGCGGTCTATCACGCTTTGGGTGGCGACTTCGAGAGCTACGTTCCGGGCGTTCCCGGAGGTTCACTCACCTCCATGGATGGGGGGGCATCCTACTGGATCCATGTCACCGATCAGTGCACCCTGGACATCGGGGGTGTGGAGCGAAGCGAGACGACCCTCCAGCTCGACGAGGGTTGGAATCAGGTTTCGCTACCTGGAGCGGGTAGCTACGACATCGCTGAGCTTATCGCGCAAAACTCGTCGATCATGTCGCTATGGAGTTACGAAACTGCTGCGTCGAGCTGGCGTGGGCACGTTGCCGGACACCCGAGCTGGATTCAAAGCGCGCAGACGGCAGCGTCTGGGGGCGCTTATCTAGTGCGAAGTAGCGCGAGTGCAATGGTGGACTTCCAGGTACTCCCTGGGCGCGTGTTCTTCTATCACCCAGACCATCTTGGTAGCGCCAACATTGTCACCGACGAAGTCGGTAGCGTAGTGGAAGAGGTCTATCACTACCCGTTTGGGCTGGAGCGCTATCGTCACGTGCCCGGCGCGGATACCTATTCCAGCGAGTATACGTTCACTGGCAAGGAGTTCGACCAGGGTACTGGCCTCTACTACTTTGGCATGAGGTACTACGACCCGGTGACAACACGTTTCATGGTTGTCGATGACCTGATGAGCTTGTCACCGACGACGGACGCGTTGATACGCAGTCAGACTTTCAACACGTACGCCTATGCCGTCAACAATCCCATCGTAGTCGTCGATCCCGATGGGGAGTTCGGCTTCATTGCGATACTGGTGGTCGGCGCTGTCGTCGGCGGTGGTAGCGCTGCAATCGAGGGTGGCGGGCTCGGCGACGTTTTGTTGGGCGCGGTGTTTGGCGCAGCGAAGGCAGGTGCTGCGACGCTGGGCCCCCTCGGAGCCATCGCGGGAGCTGCAGCTCTTGGCGGGCTCGAAGCGGGCGTTCACGGAGGCGGGCTCTCGGCGATTGGGAGTGGCATGTTGCTGGGCGCGGCGGGCGGTGCCCTTGGTGTAGGCACCGGTGCGGTCGGCGAGGGACTCGGTATCGCAAAGGCCGGCTTCTTTAAGGCGGTCGGTTTCGGCGTCGTTTCCGGCGGAGTCAACGGGGCGATCGTCGGTGGGTTGGATTCGAAGTTGAGGGGGGGCAACTTCCTCGATGGCGCCAAACATGGCGCGATGGTCGGAGCGGCGGCCGGTGGCGCGTCGGCGAGTGCAAAGGCGGGCTACAAGGCCTTCAAGGGCAAGGGGAACACCGGTGCAGGAGCGGGACGCGGAGATGCTGGCGGTGGCGGCAAAGGGCTTTCGGCGGAGATTACC
>JAJFFE010000385.1 GCA_021776775.1 Planctomycetota bacterium
GCTGAGCGCCCACGGGAGATTGCCGGAGTTGCCTCCCGAGACGATGCTGAGTATGGGGCCGAAGGTCGCGTCGATCGAATCGGCTAGCGCGGACAGCTCGGCCATGTTTTTGGCATCCGGCGACACTCCGCTACGGCATGCGAGGTTGGTGCCGATGCCCCTGAGCACAATGTTCGGGAAGCGAAGTGTCTCACGAACCGTGTTCTCGAGGTCGCACGGCATAATGCCTTCACGGAGGTCGCCAAGCTCGACCATGAGCACGACCCCGTGCGTTCGTCGCGCCTCCTTTGCGGCGGATGAGAGCCTGCTGATGACGTCGAGTTCGGTGTTGAGGCTCAACTCGGCGTGCGTGACCACGCGTTCTGCCTGGCTGATCATCGGCGAGCGGATGAGTGTCATCGACGCTGGTACGCGCGCACGACGCATCGCTTCGATGTTCTCGATTCGGGAGTCGCCAATCGCAGTCACACCGGCGCGGAGTAACGCGCCGGCAATTTCGGGAGAACCGACGGTCGCCTTCGTGACGCCCGTGACAGAGATTCCACGATCGGCCAGCCGTTCGACCAGCGTGCGGGCGTTGTGGTGGATTTTGTCGACGTCGATCTCCAGGCGCGGCGCAGTCATAGCGCGCCTGCAGTCAACTTCTCTTCGAGTACCGGGAATGCCGCAACGACCATATCCACCAGACGCTCGGCTGGACGGGTTAGCGCATCGGTAGCAGGGATGCCGAGTTCGTTCTCATACTGTGTGATGGCCACGCTGACCTCAGCGTCGGACATTTTCTCGTGGTTGATAGTGAGTCCGATGACCTTCGTATCGGAGAAGGTCTGGATGAGTTTGATTTCATCGGCGGGCGTCGGCATCGCCATCTGCGCGAAGTCGCAACGATGAGTCCGTTTCGGTGCGTGCTGTAGGACGACGCCGTCGGGGCGGCTGCCCCGGATGATGAGGCTCGTTGTCGAAAATGCAGGGTGACTCAGTGCGCCCTGTCCTTCAATGACGATTACGTCGGGGTTTTCGGCTTCAAACGCTTCGACGATGGTGGCCTCCAGCTCACCCGAACAAAACTGCGATGGGACGGCGTCGAGCGCGACGCCGTAGCGGGCTCCTTGGATCAACCCGGTCTGGCCTGTCCCGACCAACACGGCTTTCACGCCGTAGTCGTTGAGCGCCTGAGTCAGGACGGTGGCGGTAGTGCGCTTGCCAATCGCGCAGTCGGTGCCCAATACGGCAATACGCGGGCAGGTGACCTCAACGATGCGATCGCTGAACAGCCGCAGGTCCTTCTTTGCGCGCGGCTTCCGAACGTCGAGGATTCTCACGTGGCTCGCCGCGGCCATCGCAACGAACTCTGGATCATCGTTCAAGAACTCATGGAGACCGTTCACGACGTTCATTCCGAGAGCCATGGCCTCGAGCACGAGGCCACGTTCGCTTGTCGATAGCATGCCGCTCGCAGGTGCCACACCGAAGATGAAGTAGTCGGGTACAGCTCCGGCGCGGGCCAGCGCGTCGGCGAGGTTGCGACAGATGGGGATGCCCTTCGGCTCGTCGCCTAGCACGGCGCCGGCATCGAGGCCGACCTTCTCGCTGTCGATGACCGAGAGAACGTCGTACAACTCCGAGTGACGAACGAGCCCATTGGCGGTCTTTCCATCGACGGCACCGAAATTGGCTTCGCAATAGACGACTGCGGTTGCGACTCGTACCTGTTGACCGCTGGATCGTGGCTGCGCGAACATCGCGGCATCGAGATCATCGATGTCAGTCATCACTCCTCGAGTTGATCTCAAAGGAGTTGTATTCTGAATCATTTTCACGGTCCTTTCTCGGTCCTGTTTTTTCGACAGGGCCTCTGTGTGTCAGGCCGGCTGGGCGCCTGCTGCTGAAGAGCCTTGGCGGTCTGGGCCACTCACTGCACCCGGCCCGAATCGGACTTATCCATCATTTTCGTCCCCGGGGGCCGCAGTGACCCTGCGTCGGGCAAAAAAAAGCCGACGTGCCCAAACACCCGAAGGTGCTCAATCACGTCGGCTCACTGATTAACGAGCCCCCCGGCATAACCGGGTTGCCCTCTAGCTAGTTATCCGATGACTCGTATTCGAGTCGTCTTGGGAGCCTGCGTATGCTTCACGAAGGCCCCCCTCACGGCTATACTGTACGTTGTTCGAACGAAGAACGCCAGGTGAGTGTATGAGTTTTCGCTTTTGGAGCGCCTATCCGTCGATCTCCGGCAGGATGATGACCCGCTCGTCGTGGCTCGCAACGGCCTTTATCGGCCACGAAGGACGCTGTCCAGGACTTTTGAAAATTCAGAGGTAGTGATGAAAACATCGGGAGAAATCGAAGCCGTCATCGGCGACGGCATGAGGCGTTTTCAACAGGAATACATGGGCCGGGGCCCGAAGGACATACATACCTTCCTGATTGCCGACCTCGTCGTGATCCGCCTCCAGGGCGTTCTGACCGCGGCCGAACAGCAACTGGTTCAGACGCTGCCGACCGAAAAGGGCAGGGACCTGCTCAAACAAGTGAGGGTCCAGTTGATCGAAACGGCCCGGCCGGTCTTGGAATCGATGATCCTGGAGGTCACGGGCACCAACGTCGTGAGTCTGCACCACGACATCAGCACCACCACCGGCGAGGAGATCGTGCTCTTCACACTGGCCGAGTCACCCCTGGTCCGCCGGAAAAAGAAGGGGTAATCGCCAATCCGTCGTTAAGTCGGCAACCCGCTGTACCGGATCAAAAGCTCCGGTCTGTAAAGGGCATCTAGCTGCCCTTCTTTTCATTCTTCTTTTTGCGTTTGTCCTTCGGGCTAAGCTTTGACTTTTTTGCACTTCCTTCTTGCCTTTGTCTTTTTTGCCCTTATCACCCATATCAGTCTCTCCTTGCTAGGCCCGACAACATTGCTAGGCCCGGTATTATTGTACCCGTTCCTAAAACCCGTCCACAAGATCGGCGGGTGCCCCATCAGCACGTTGACGTGAGTCGGTGAGAGCCCATGGAACAAGAACAGACGCTGATTCCGCGCGTAGGGCTTGCATTCTGGATGTAAGGTGCTGCCGTCCTGCCCTCGCCATTGGCCAAGTCCTCGTAAAATCGCGAATTGCGGCTGCCCCTCTTTCTGCGCAATATGCTCGGAATCGAGCAGGGCTTGGGGCAATTTGCACGGCGGATGCCCAATTGACCCGGGCGTGTGTCGGTGTGCTCGTCACTTCTTCTTGGTCTTCTACTTGACTTCAGCGGAGACAGCACCGATACTGCCCGGTAGAAGCACACCGCAGCAGTACGAGTACTCCACGAAGCAAGTGTTTGTTTCCAACTCGGCTAGACTCCATTGTGCAAGAGAAGAGGATGTAGTTATGCAGGGAACCGTGAAGTGGTTCAATGGCACCAAGGGTTTCGGATTTATTACGCCCGACGACGGTAGCGAAGACGTGTTCGTGCACCATTCGAGCATCGATGGTACCGGCTTCAAGTCACTCCAGGAAAACGACAAGGTCGAATTCGACAAAACAGCAGGGGAAAAGGGGCCCAAGGCGGAATTGGTTCGACTGGTTCAGTAGACCAGGCTCCAAAGTCAACGGTTAAATTTTGTTCGGTCAGCATCTCTTGCGGATGCTGGCCGTTCTCTCTTGCAGGTTCATTACTCGACAACTCGACCACTATGCGGAGCACAGTGTAGGTCAAGCTGTCCCCCGGGAACGATTCGGCAGGAAGATCCGGCGCGGTCACATCTATCGATTGTCGGATCAAGGCATCGCGGCGGAGAAATCGCTCTGAGAGGCTAGCCTCCCGATTTGCCAGACACCTGCTCGGCCTGACGGAGAGCGCGCAGCAAGTTGCCACCCAGGATCTTGTGGATGTCCCGCTCGGAGTGGCCACGCTCAAGTAGCTCCTGTGTGATGTACGGATACCCGGAAACATCTTCGAGCTGTGCGGGCATGGTGCCCGCACCGTCGTAATCCGCACCCAAGCCGACGTGGTCGATGCCGGCGACGCGGACGATGTGATCGATGTGGTCCACCAGTGTGCCGACGTTTCCTTGCGGGATGGGGTGCGCCTCCTTCCACTGCCTCCGCGCCAGCTCGAATTCCTGTTCGTCGGGATGCTCGGCCTTGAGCCTGCGCTCCTCCTGAAAGCAGTTCGCGATGAGCAGGGCACCCTCCGGATGAATGAAGCCGGAGAAGAAGTTGACCATCACGACGCCGCCGTTCTTGGCAACCATTCGAAGCACATCGTCGCGCACGTTGCGGTCGTGCTGGGCGATTGCATAGGCTGACGAATGAGAGAAGATCACCGGAGCCTCACTCACCCGCAGGGCGTCGTGCATGGTCTCTGCAGAGACGTGAGCCAAATCAACAAGCATGCCCAGACGATTCATCTCCAGGACCACCTGCTCACCGAACATCGACAGCCCGCCGCTGCGCGCTTGGTCCGAGGCTGAATCGGCCCAGTCGATGGTTTCCGAGTGGGTCAGCCCCATGTAACGGGCGCCAAGATCGTAGAATTTGGCCAGGGTATCCAGGGAATTCTCAATTGTGTGCCCGCCCTCGATGCCGATCAGCGAGGCGATTTTTCCATCTTTGTGGATGCGGGCGACGTCTTGGGCCGTGTGGGCCAGCTCGAACACCGCGGAATAGCGCTTCACCATGCGATGTATCAGGTCGAACTGCTCCAGCGCCATATCGGTAGCCGTCCCGGTGTGCGCCGTGTCGGGCGGAACGTACACCACCCAGAATTGCCCTCCAAGGCCACCCTGGCGGAGCCGCAGTATGTCGGTCTGCAGCTTGTCCTGCGGCAGAGCGATGTCCATGTTGTCGAACGAAGAACTGGCCAGCGAGCGTATCTGCCAGGGCAGATCGTTGTGCCCGTCGATCACGATGGCGGCCCGGTGAATGCGCGACGCTGCGGCCATCATCTCGCTGTAGCCTATTGATCTGGGATTCTCCATTACCGAACTCCTGATCATCATCCTACCACAAACAGGCTCTCGAACCGAGCGTGGTATATGGCAGACTCGTTAATTCCTCATGGTGTTCTCATCGCCACATCGCGCGTTCAAAGCCGTCGTCACCGGACGCAGGTTCCTCGGTCGCGTGTAGCGCCAAAGTCGCGCCTGTTGTTGCGAACTCGATCCAGCGCGGAGACTCGATCCTAAGTGGAAGGCCAAGAACGTCCTTGTAGAATGAAACCGACCGCTTCATATCGCTCACGAAGTCAATCGCATAGTTTACCCGCACCAAAGTAGGTCCTCTTCGTCTTGACGACGTCAAGCTCTGCATCGTCAATTCGTAAGTCCTTTGTTGACAAGGAGTACGGAATAAACAAGAGGCACAGGGGCCATTAGCGACTTGAAGGCATGTCGCTAATACTGGGCGTTCTTGTTTTCGCTGCCCCAAGTCGTGCTCAGGACAGCATGTCGACGGAACTGAAACGCGCGTACCGGATGCCGCCGCAGAAGCCGTGATCCGTGGCGGTGAGGGCCGAACGTTCGATGACGGACCTTATGATGCGGTGGTTATGGGCAGGTTGAGGAAGCTCGAACTAGAGTCCTCGGAGTGACTCGGCACGCAGCGGTACATCGCCTGCAAGAGCAGTGTCGATTACTTCAAGGATGGCATCACGGTCGCGCGGAAGGCGGCCCCCAATGGGCAAGTAGTTGGATGCGTGGTTGGAACGGAATATGGCGTCGGTTGGGTTGGCCTCTACGATGATGGTAAGCAGCTCTTGCATGAGACTGTCAACGCTTGGCATCTCGAACCGATTGCTTTCGGAAAGTTTGTGAATCGGCGTGGACTCGATGATCGTCAGCGTCAAGACCGACAGGAACTTGGGGTCCATGGCGGTCGCCAAGCGTGCGGAAGCCGTCGCGTGTTCTACGCTGCGCTCGGCGCCGCCCGCGCCAAGCAGAAAGATCGCCGACTGTTTCATCCCGGCGCGGCGGGCTCTTGACGCAGCCTCAACATGATCGGCAAAGTTAGCGCCTTTCGCGATGCGCTTCAACGTCACGTCGTCGCCGGACTCCGGGCCGATGTACAGAAGTTTCAAGCCCAACGTTCGTAGTCGATCCAGCTCTTGATCGGACTTGGCCAAGAGGTTCAGGGCTGTCGCGTAGCAACTCACCCGTCGTAGATTCGGAAATGTATCGCTGAGCGCGGTAAGGATTTGTTCCCAGTGTTCCATGTCCATCGCCAGGGCATCGCCGTCCATTACAAATATCTTGCGCACTCCATCGCCGTAGGTACGGCCAGCCGCCGCTATGTCCTCCAGCGTGTCAGCACTTGGTCGTACGTGGAATTGCTTGTCGCGGTACATCGCGCAGTAGGTGCAGGGATTCCACGAGCATCCGATGGTGGCCTGGAGGAGAAACGAATTGGCTTCGCTCGGCGGCCGATAGACGGTTCCTTCGTA
>JAJFFE010000386.1 GCA_021776775.1 Planctomycetota bacterium
CCCCCGAAAGTCAGCTCACCGGTGGAGTCCGACGGAAGTGATCCGGACGGGAACATCTTCATCTTGGGAATAGTGGAGACGATGTAGTTGTTCTGAAACTGGTCGCGGAAGCTCGCGTAGAAGCCCGATCCGGTAGCGCGAATCAAATGCACTCGGTTGGGCACAGTCTCGGACACTCGGGGAGCCGCGCCCGCAGATTCCGTGATCCACACTTGGTCGTCGCGGCCTAAGACAGGCCGGTCGACTCGAAGGACGGGGAAAATCTCTTTGCCTTGGAGATGCGGAATAACCTGATCGGTTCTCCAGGACAGCGTGTTGGTCGACACGATTGTCACGCCCGGAGGGAAGTCATTCTCGAACGAGTAGCTCCCCCAGTAACCGCGGAACGCATCGGAAACGGTCGGGTCACCGATGAAGTAACGTTCTTCAGCAAACCTCGTGTAGTAAATCCACTCGGCCTCGGGCGGGAGTTGCACCGTCGGATCCGTGCTGGTGGTGTTTAGATAGCCGGTGTTGACGAGCTGAATCACACCACTCTGCGGATACCTCTCGGACAGGTTTGTCGAATCCGACAGAATCGAAACGCCGTACACGCGCGTCACTGGATTCGGCTGCACGGCTCCGGCCGGAATCTGTGACGTTCCGAGCATCCCGCGCCCCAGCCCTTGGAAAAGAAACGACTGAAAGCCCGCTTCGTTGGGACCGGGAACGATGGCCGAGTACTTGACGAACTCCCGATACCGAGAATCCCAGAACGAGTTCGCCCCGGTGTGGCGATGCCACAGCATGAGGTAACCGCTGCGAGGGAATCCGATGGAGATCGGATCCTCGTTCGGCGGGAACAACACTTTGATCTGCGTCAGGCCGGGCCCGACGAACTCGGCCGCTCCCACGTCCGGGAAAGAGGACGCGACAGAGTCGAACGGACTGAATATTCCGTTGATATAGCTCCCACGAATCCGCTTGGTGATCATCAGCGGTTCTTCGAGCTTCGCACCACCGACACTCACGAGCAGTTGATTGGCCGCGGTCTGCAAACGCGTCACAACCGCCGGAGGGAGTGTCGACGGATCCAAGTCCTCGGGAAACTCGGTCGTCGCAAGCGGATTCGACGACATCACATCGACCGTGAACCCGAACAGTGTGACCGGCGCTCCTCGTAGGTGGTCCTGCCGCGCCGACGCTCGACGGCCGCGGCCGTGTGGCGTGCGAGTGCGGTAGTTCTCCTTACGAACGAAGAAGGACGTGCCCTCCTTGCGATCGTATTCGATGATCTCGCTCCCGACTTGGAGCGCTCCGATCGTCGGGCAGCGATCCGCAAATTCTTGGCTCTCGACTCGCACCACACCGCTTCGCGGCGCTACCGGCTGCGACAACTCGGTGAGCCACGGGTTCTCTCCGACCGGACGATTGTCGATAAGGAGCATTTGATCACCGGGCGTGGTCGATCCCCAGATCGCCGTGATGTGGTACCACGTGTCGTCGGCGAATGTCTGCGGTGTCACTCGGTGTCGGATCTCCGCCGCACTCACGACACCCGTCGGCACCGTCCCGATCGGCAACTGAGCATCATCCATGATTCGAAAGACCAGTTCCTGCGAACTGCCCTCGTAGAATAGCTGAATGCGGTTGCGAAACGGGAACGTCGGATCGAGAAGCGCGTCGAACAGGGTGCGATCGCCAGTTCGACTACGCCACCGCGGCCGCATCCAGAACTCGACCATGCCTGGCTTGGTGAGCAGGTCTTCGTCTTGGGTCGGATTCGTCGGGTCGGTGGTGTTCTGCCCGGCCGGGATGCGCGTGCGCTTGGCGTACGTCGTCCCGCCCAAGACTTCATGGCCCTCGACCGTGTCTTGAAAGTGCTCGACTTCATCGAAAGTGATCGGCGGCATGCCTTGGCGCGCGGTCGTGTTGGCGGACAGCTGCGCCGTCATGCCCTTGATCGATCCCTCGTGGAGGTGCGGCGTGGCGAACTCCCAGCCACCGGACAACACCTCGGGCGACGTGACGAAGAGATTACCTTCACGACCGGGGATGTAGGTCGAGTTGGTCGCTCGGTCGTGTGCATTCTGCGTGCTGTTGCCGCGAAACATCTCCGGCGTCGGCCGCTGAAACAGCCGAAACGCAAAGTCGTCTTGGCTGATGAGCTCGATCGCGAGATCATCCGGAGGTGCGACCTCGATGACTTCGCGCACCCGTTTTGAGGCGAGCTCCAAACCCGATGGTCCGTTGACCACGCCGGTCGACTCGACGGTATAGACGTCCCCCGTGGTGTAGCAAAAACTCGTGGTCGAGACACCGAGCATGGAGTGGTTCGGGTTCAAGGCGTTGATCAACAACGGCAACACGTCTTCGTCGTTGATGATCTCTTGTTTTGCCGCCTCCGTGATCAGGTGGCGATAGTTCTCGAACCCGGCGATCGGCATCTCTTCGATGAGGAACGACGCCAAGTCGCGTGCTTCTTTCGCCGTGACGCGATGCCCGTTGTTTCGCGAGAGGTCGGCGAGCGACCGAACGCCAGTGAAGCACGCCGCGATCACTTTGCGCGGCGCGGTGTTGATGTTGATCGGGTGGCGAACCATGGCCGAGATAACCGCGTCGTCATCGCCGTAGTCGTACTTGAGTGGCTCGCGAAGAATGACGCCGCCCTGCCCGATGACGCTGCGCGATTGCGCGCGACGCCCGCCGACCGCGACCGCCGCCGCGACGATGCTGTATTCGACGCGCGTCGGATTCGAGATACTGCGGATTCGAACGATGGTTCCCGCGTTGAACCAATCGTGGTGCTTGACCGGAAGGGTCGGAACGCCGAGCAGCGGATTGTTCTCGATCGGTCCTAGGACTTGCTGCTCCTCGGTCCACTCGGCAGGACGAGTCGAGGTCGTCGTCACCAGGCGACGTACCCGATTGAAGTCGGCCGCGGTGATTGTTTCCATTCCCGGCAGCTCGTAGATCTCCTTGAACGCTTCGATCGCCTTCGGGAAGTACTTCTGGGTGGTCCGCTTGATCTTCTTCAGCTCAGCTTTGAGAACGCCCTCGAACCCGGCCGCGATCTGCAGCCCTTCTTTGTTGCCGAGTTTCAACCGCTTCGCGTACTCCCCGGCGCCCACGACTCCGGACTTCCCGCGCGCCCCTTCGAGCAGCTCGAGCGCTTCCTTGGGAATACCGATGTCGAGCAGCGCTGCCTTGGCCGATCGGTAGTCGCCTTCGTCAACCGCCTCTTCGCCGTCGCGCACCAACGCCTGATCGAGAAGCTCGGCGATACCCGCGCGGTTCAGCATCTGCGGGGTCAACCCGTACTCCGCCATGTTGCGAACGTTGAGCCCGAACAAGGCGAGAGTCTTCGCAAAGTAGGGAAGGATCGACCAGTCGGCGATCTCCCGAATCGAGGCGGGGGTGCGGTAGGTGCGCAGCTTCCCTTCGCCGAGGTCGTATACGCGGTGCAGAAAGATCTTCATGGCGCGGAGATCAAAGACCGGAAACCCCGCTTCGGCCGGCCACGTGCCGGACAGGTACTCGCCGCGGAAGCAGCCGGTCAGATGGGTCTCGGTCTTCCCGCGATACGACACCGCTTCCATAGTGAAGAGCTGCGGATTGAAGATCACGACCATGCCATCGATCGTGTCGGGATCGTGATCCGCCGGAAACGATTCGGTGTCCTCGAGCGCGATCTCGTCACTCTTCTGCTCGTAGCCCAGCTTTTCGCTCAGATGACTGCCGGCGAATAGATTCCCGAGCAAGGTCGGCAGCGCGGTATTCAGATTGACCTTCCCCTGCTCATCCTCGATCTCGACGTCGAGGATTCGCGACTTCGGATCGCGCATCGCGTAGCTGAGCGTTTCGGAGTCGGAACGGGTCTTCGTGGTGTCCGACACGGCGTGCGCGTACGGCACGACCGACAGCGATCCGTCCAGTCGAACATCGATCTCCGCGAGATCGTCGACCATTTTGTTGGGAACGTTCTGGCTACCGTACTCCGCCGATCGACTTTGTCCGGACCCCTCGACCCCCATCGCCACTTCCATGTTGCCGGTCTCGCGGCTGGGGTGACTCCCGAACAGCTTGGCCACCGCGTGATTCCGGGCGGAAAGCTGCGCGAGCTGTGCTCGCTCGTCGGCCGTGATGTGGCGCGAGCCCTCCTCTTGCAGCTTCATCGAAATTGCGAACGGAGTTCCGATCACGACCAAGGCCGTGAGCACCATGATCACCATCAACAACGCGACGCCGGATTGGCTGTCTACTGCGCGCGACCGGAACTGTCCGGAGCTTCGGTAAGTCGTCATGGGTGCACCACTATTCCCGCTCGGCCCGTCGCCGAACGATTCATCGAGGTTGGAAGGGATCTCGCAGTTTCTGCTACGTGGCGACGGAGACGTGTGTGGGTTCATCCGCGAATCGTTCCCGTCAGATCGACAATGACACTCTGAACCTGACCGCCTTCAGCGTCTTCGACTTGCAACTCATCTTCGCGGGCGTCACGCGCCTGCGTGCCCTCCGCCTTGACCTCGCCCTCGGCGTGCTCCTTCAGGTACTCCGCGAGAGCCGCGAGCGGATCGCCAACCTCGGTCGAGTCCGGGTCGGCCAGCGACTGCAGTTCGTCGGGGTTGACCGGTGTCACGACCGCCGTCATCCCCGTTGACGTGGTCTCGTCGGGGCGAAGCGCTGGTCGAGGGAAGTTCGCGACTCGCACCACGACGGGCTGAGTGTGGTACAGCGGGTCGAGACTGCCGCGAGTGTCGAAGCGAATGATCGACTTCTCCTGCAGGAAGTAGATGCCGGCCGGCAGGTGGTAAACGCGCGGTTCGACGGCCATGCGAACCTTCGGTTGATCGATGATTCCGAGAAACATCGAACTCGGATTGCTGATCGAGAGGTGCCCGTCGGATCGCGGGACCGTCTTCGGCTTCCCGGGATAGTCCGCGGGATCGACCATCTCGAAACCGATCGGGATGGACTCCCGCTCACTGCCATCGATTTCTATGGTCACCGACAACGAGTCATAACTCACCCGGAGATGCGCCCACTCGCTATTCTGAACCACGCCGCCTCGGGTGGCGGCGAAGTAGTCCTCTTCTTCGGTTTCGAGATCTCCGATGAGGACGTAGACGGCACCGTCACCAAGTACGCCCATCTCGTACGAGCCATGCTTGGAAATGACCGCGTAGCGTTCCTCCCGACGAGGATCACGCCACACCCCCCTCTTATTCTTCTGAGCACTGCGGCTTTGCGACTCCGTCAGGTCCGGTTGGTAGAACTGAACCCACGCCTCGAGGCTGAACCCGGTCGGCGAATGATATCGTGGTCGGTGATCCGCGACGATCGCGGCGCCGTCGTTGGCGAACTCTATCGCCGATCCAATCTTGCCACGCGCCGGATAACACTCGCCGTGCACGGTCGCACGCTCATTCAGCGCTCCGACGAGCACGGTATCGAGTGAAATGGGAGACGACTCTACTGACGGGTCGGTGCTTCCAACGTCTTCGAAGTGCCACGCCGCCACCAGCTCATAGCCGAACGCAGTGATGCGGCCCGGCTCGTTCGATTCGAGGTCGACGTCCTGCGGCTCGATGAACACCTTCGACGGAATGCCGGCGGTCAACGCCCAGTTCCTCGCGGCCCGAATCACACTCGACACTTGGCTACCAGCAGCAGGCAACGCGTGGCTGTGGCGAACGTTCGTGTAGACCGCCGCCGACACCCCCATGAGCGCCGCCACGATCGCGAGCACCGTCAAGAGTTCGATCAAGGTCATTCCCGACTGGCGGACGCCGACCCGAGGCGTGTCCGTCAGAATGTTCGAACTCTTCATGACCACGACCGATCTTCCCATGAACCCGATTCAGGACAACTCACCAACAACCGCGCCTTGGCACGAACTGTGATTACACCGAACGGTGATTACCACGAACCGATGTCGTCACCCTCGTCTTCGCTACTGGTGTCGTTGCGACCGTTGGGCCCGAACGACCAAATCTGAAACTTGAGCGGCGCGTAAAAGGTCGCGGTCTTGGCGGAGCGCCCCGCCATCACCGAGACCTTCTTGCTCTCGTACTCTTCGCCGAGTTGATACTGGTACGAGTACTCGTAGTCCCCGTTGTGAATGTACACGTAGGGGTTGCCGAACGGATCGACGAGTTCTCGCAGCTGGGCGTCACCGAAGATCCAGTTGATCTCCGCCCGCAGCTCGTCGTTCGTAAGACTGTCGTTGTCGAGATTCTCGAGCTGTTCCTCCTTGTACTCTTCGTAGTACGGACCGCCCTTGCGTCGACTCGTCAAATGCGCGAGCAAGCTCTCGATGCCGTCGTTGATTCCGTTGGTTCCGGCGTCGTACACCTCGAGGCTAGTCGGCGGGTAGTCACCCCAGTCCGTCATGTACGTCTCCATCGCGAGGCTGAGCACGTTGATGTCGTTGGAGGCGTTCTTCTTCTTGGCTTTGACCTTGGCGGTCTTGACCATCGGAACCAAAAGCCCCGCAAGCGCGCTGATGATCGCGATCACCACCAGTAACTCGACGAGCGTGAATCCAGTGATCGTTCGCTTCAAAGCTGCCTCCTCTGCTCCCCGAGCCGGACGGGCTCGCCGGTTCGCCGTTGCTTCTCTCATCACCGCGTCGGTCATCGTTGCCTCGAACTTCCGCTCTTGGCGCGCCGCCTGAACACCTCGAAGTCGTCGACTTCGAAGCGATACGGAACGCCCAGCGCCGCTTGGCCCGAGACACCGCAACGCAACCCGGCGCGCCCGCGACCCGGGATCTTCACATTGCGAGCGACCCGCACGCCATCGAAGTACAGCTCGGCTTTGCCAGGCTGCTTCGGATCGAGACGCACTTCGAGCACGTGCCATTTGGCGTCTGCCTTCCAGACCGCGCGCTGCATGTCGAACGGATCGTCGGCTTCGTCACTGTCCTTCGGGGTCGCGCCGTCGGGGCTCGCTTCTTCCTTGGGCCGGTGCGCTTCGAACTCGCGCTTGGAGTTCTCGGCGAACGCCATAACGCCGTCGAGATCACGGAAGAAGACGATGCCTTCGGTTCCGTCCATGTTTTCGAACCGGAGAGCAACTCGAGTCTTGTCGGCACCTCGCGACAATCGAATTCGACACCTAAATCGACTCAACTCTTCCGGGTCGAGTGCACGGTGCAGAACGGTGAGCCCGTCCGCTTCGTACGCCTGAGTGCCGTCGAACGTTGCCGCTCCTCCTTGCAGAGACATCGTGACGCCGAACGTTTCTTGCTCCACCCAATTGTTGAGGATGCTCGATCCCTCGCGATCGAAGGAGTCGACCCACAACTCTTCGTCGAGAACGCCTTCGACCAACTGGATGCCGCGCAGCGCATACGCCAGCGTTTTCGGCGGTTTCGATTCGTCGAGCATCTTCTCTTCGTACTCGCCGATCACACCGGTGAACCAGCGGCGAGCAATCTCGAGATTCCCGCTGCGGTACTCCAGGCAACCGAGAGCGTTGCGAACGTCTTGGTGTATCGCGTCCAACTCATGCGCCTGCTCCAACGCACGACGCGCGCGAACGAGATCGCCGCCTTCCGCCAGATGCGCACAGCCAAGACGAAGGAGAAGCTCGAAGTCACCGGAATCGGTCTCGGCGGCGTAGGCTAGCCAGCGGCGCGCCTCCGCGCCGTCGCCGCGTCGTAGCGCCGCATCGCCGAGTAGGATTGCGCACTCCGAGAATGCGATCTCGTTGTGGCCGAACATGCTCAGGAAGTGTTCCGCCGCGGGGCGAATGTCGGTATCCGGCTGGAAACGAGTCAGCGCTTGCAGATAGATCAACCACGTCTGCCAACTTGCTCCCTCTTCGCCGACCGCTTCCTGGATCAACTCCCAGGCAGCTTCGTCCTCGGCCAGATTTTCGTGAATGTACGCCTGAATCAGTTTGCTCAACTCATCGGCGCCGGGAGCATTGCGAACCGTGGCCAGGAGCTCGGTCGCTAGCCTGGAGTCCCCGGAACGTGCAAAGTTGAGCGCATAACTCAACGCGAGCGATGGACCCGATGCCCCCCGAGACATCGCCTCGGTGAACGATTTTTGCGCCGCTTCAAAGTCTTCTTCGAGGAGCAGGTAACACGCCCGCAGTAGGCGCGCCCCGGCGTTGTCCCGGTCGAGCGCGATCGCTTGCTCGATGGTCTCGTTGAACTTCGCCTTCGCGTTGTCGTCGCCGGCGGCGACATCTTCGAGCAGCCACTTCGCCTTGAGGACGAGCAGTTCGATCTCGCTCTGTCCTTCGGCACCGCCGTCACTGTCGAGCTCTCGCTCGGCCGCTTCGGGGTCGCCCGTGGCGACGAGCAGCCGCACCAAGTCTTTCTTGATCCGCTTGCGGTGGTTCTCGATCGCAGCCTCGGGTAACTCGAGCACGCGCCGCAAGAGGTAGATCGCCATGTCCTGATCGCCCGTAAGCTCGACGAGCCGGGCGACTCGGTAGTGTAGATCAGGATTCAGCACTCCCGCCCGGATGCCACGGGAACAGACGGCAATCTCTTGGTCGCGCCGTTCGCCGGTTTTTTGAATGTCGGGCGTCTGTTGGTAGATGGCGAGTAACGCTAAGTACACGTCTGGGTCGGCCGGACTCAGCTTGGCGAGCGCCTCGTAGTGCTTGATCGACTCGGGGCGAAGCTCGTACTGGACACAGAACTCAGCCAGAGTCCGTTGAGCGTCGGGATCGGTATCGTCGAGGAGTCGCTTCCGAGCCCGGTAGGCGGCCTCGGGCGGATTCCGTCTATCGATCCGCTGGACGTCTTCGGTGAGAAACTTTTGGGCGCCGTCTTTCATGCGCAGCCAGAACTGAATCGGCGTATCGTCGTAGATTTCGCCGGTCAACTCTTCGCCGGTCTTCATCACGACTCGATCGAACTCGCGGACTTCGGTGTCGCGTTCGTCCGGTTGAACCGCCGAAACACTCCCCGAAACCCACAACAAGCAGGCAGCGACGAGCCACAGAACAGTCGAATGCTTCATGTCGATCCTCGACGTCATGTTACTTGTCCTCCTCGGCGACGGGCGGCGTCGCTTCGCGCGGGGGGCGAGCACGGTCGGAACCCGCGAGCGGTTCCGGAAGGGGCACGCGCCTCCAGAGAGAATCGAGCGGAGGATCGGGAATCGGATCTGCCACGGCGACTCGCCAGTTGGACACCGTCGAGAACGGGTCACGTTCGTCGTCGGACGCGGTCCGCTCGAACCACTCGATACGCAACGGCCCCATAGGAACGTTGGTCGCTTGCGACGGGCGCGTCAGGCTCAGTTCCACCCCACCGCTGCGCCACGCAGGAAGCGTTGACGCGATCGTGGCCACGGCGATCACGAGACTCGCAATGAAGACGAGCTTCTCTTTGTTCCAACCCATCATCGTCGTGGTCTCCCAAATCCGCCGCTCGGCCGACGCGAACGGCCCATGTCCTCACGTGGCTTGTCGAGATGGATCCCGACCAGTCGCAGGTTGGCCTGCACGAAGCCGCTCTTCCCTTTGTGTTCGACCGGCTCCATCGATTCGATCTCGACACCGACGAACCCGCCTTCCTCTTGAAAGCGAGTCATGATGCGCAGAATCGCCGCGTGGTCCGCGACCACGGTGGCGACCACCGGGTAACGATACAGCGCGACCTCTTTGTTGCCTGGAATCGTCTCCATGGCGATGGACTCGGGAGCAACCTCTTCGATCGATCGGATTCGCTCGTCGACCGCGAAGTGAAAGAAGCGATCGACAATGTAGAGTTGCGCGTATCGATCGTCCCAATCTTGATCACTCAGATCCGAACTCACGTTGAATCGAATCTCGCCGAGTTCCGGCCGATCTACTCCGGCCACGTTCGCGCGATCCGTGAATCGGGCGTAGACCGACTCTTTTTCACGCTTGAACTTGGTGTCGGTATGCGTCTCCGGCGGAGTGATCCGGTTGTTGTCGACAATCGAAATCGACTTCAAGAGCTGCGACCGTCGTTCGACGAGCAACTTCTTCAGTTTCACTTCACGGTCGTACCGGGTGTCGAGCGCGTTGGCGAGTTGTTGCTGCTTGTCGTTGTTCGTGATGATCTTCTCGCGGTCTACTTTCGCGGTGGATTGATATCCACTCGCGAAGCTGAGCAAGATCATGAACACCGCGAAGCCACCCGCGACTTGCGTGAGGAACTTCTTGTGCTTTTCCCAAAGGACGCTGTAGTTCAAGTTACCCCCCCCGCCGCGAACGACCCTTGGGTCGACTCGACTTCTTCTCGGGTTTTTCTGCGTCGGGCGAAACCATCAATCGAAACGGGCGAACCCCGTCTTCCGGATCCTCGACGTCGGGCTTCACGACGACGACGCCCGGAATCCTCGCTAACTCCGCCTCGAGTTCGCTGACGTACTCGATCCCGCGGCGGTCCGAATTGTCGGACGTGCCCATGATCTCCAACGCGAGATACACGGAACCATCGACTTCTTCCCGTACCGTCTCGACTCCCGTCAGCGCGATCGAGCGCGGCGTCTTGGTGCGAAGAGCTTCCTGGATTCGCGCGGCAAAGCTTGTGTTGAAGACTTCGCGAACACTGCGTTCGATCTGCGCTTCGATGCGGTCGTTCTGAGACTTCGCCGATCGGAATTCGTTGGTCCAACCGTTCACCTGTTGCGTGTGATCCGCCAAGTCTTCGGCCAGAGCGGACGTGGCCGAGGAGGCGACGAATCCCGCGACGAACTTGATCAACAAGGCGAAGACCAAGACGGCGGCCGACGCGTAGAGGAACACGGTCCGCTCACGGAACTCACGTTTCTCCTTCGCCGGAGCGGCGAGCAGGTCGAGGGAACACTTCGGATCGAGGTGGGCCGCGGCGAGGCCAACTACCACGTTCCACTCCTGAGTCAGCCCCTCGGTCGGCGGATTGTCCACCGCCGGAGCAAACAGCTCGACCGCGACTCCGAGTCCGCTTTCCAAGTACTCCGTCAATCCGGGCAACGCCGACGTTCCGCCGCACAGCAAGACGCGATCGACTTGCAGCTCTGGAATCTTCGTCTGAGCCTTACAGAATGTGATCGAGCTTCCGATCATCGAGTTCAGCTGTCCGAAGACCGAACGCAACGCAGGCTGAACGCTCTGCTCCAGGTGATCGGGTAGCGTGCCCGTTCCGAGCTTCTCTTTGAACTGACGCGCTTTCTCGTCCGGCAGGTCGAGCGTCGACGCCATGGTCGAGTCGACCTGCGTTCCTCCAAAGCTCACGGTTCGAGCAAAAATCAAGCGCCCGTCAGCCGCGATCACAATGTGTGACTCTTTGCCCCCGAGATCGGCCAACACTACGGTCTCGCGAGGAACGCCCTTGATCCCTTGACGGTAGCTGTGGAACAAACCGATCGCGTGGGGAGTGACTCCGGCCACCCGCGCCTTCGACTCCTCGATCTCGTCGATCTTCGGCTGGACCAAGTTGTCTTTGCCGAGTCCGACGAGAAGAATGAGGTCATCGGCCGTACTCTCCGGAATGTCGAGTTGGCGCCAGTCCGACGACAACGGCTCGCCCGACTTCTCGACCATCTCCTCGGTCTCGTACTTCATGATCAGCTCGAGACGCCAATCCGGAACCGGCGGAATCAAGTTGTAACGAAGCGTCGCCGACAAACCGTTCACACCGAGCGTGACACCGCGAACCGGGACTTTTTCGAGCCGGAGCTTTTCAACCATCGCACGGGGAGATCGATCTCCCTCGGTCAGACGGATCGCCTTCTCGACGTGTAGATTTCCGGGCGAACCGCGAAGCCAAACGGCTCGGGTCGCGTATAGCCCTTCTTCGATCGCGACTGCGTTCAATGACAGCACGCTGACTCCTCTCAATCCCTCGCCTCGATGAGGTTCAGGACTTCGCGCGCACGGCGCGCGGGCTCCGTCCCTGGAAACTCGGAGATGGTTCGCTCACAATAAATTCGGGAGAGCGCGTCTTGTTGCGCGTTGTAGTAGGACTCGGCTTGCTTGACGAGATCCTCCGCCTCGCGCTTGGTGTTCTGAGTGGCGCGATCGTTCACGTCGGACGCCGACTCGGAAAGGATGCGTCCCACTTGGTCGGCGAACTCGGTCCCCGCAAACGCTGCTTGAATTTCGGCCGCGCGACGTTGGAACAAACTGCGCACCGGGGCCGCTCCGAACTTCGACACGTCCGAACGAATCGCCCGCAGTTCTGCGACTCGCGTCGTGCCCTGCGTGTCGATCTCGGCCCGCAACGTCGCGGCCCGCGCGCGCAAGTCCTTGCGCCACGACAGCTCTTCGGTCAATCGGGTGATCACTCCGAGAACCTCGCCGAGCTTGTCCGCCCGTCGATGCTCCTCGATCCGGCGGAACGCTTCCGCGATTCGAGCCTCCTCGCGACGGTTGGCCGTCGAGAAGTAGATGTCGAGTCCGCCGCCGCGGAAACCCAACGGAGCGACCAAGACGACGGTGCCCTTGCTGCCGGTGATGGAGGACGACGCCTCGACCACATGACACTCGAGCGGCTGCGAGAAGCTGACGATCAACTGCCGCAGGCGCTCTCCCATGACCCACTCGTCAGCCGTCACTCCGTCGAGTTCGTCGAGGGTCACTCCCTGCTTCAACGGAGCGTCATCTTTGAAGACCGACAACGGTTGATCAAAGACCAAAGGATCAAACTCGAGTACGACCGAGCGATCGTTCCCGCCGGAGAAATCTTGCAAGCTGACTTTGACCGCGTCGCCGAGCACCTGGGTGCGGGTTTGGAAGACGGCGGTCTTGCCGTCCGTGTCGAGGAATGACGACCCGCTCGTTACCGTACCCACCGCATCGACGGTGGGAGGTTCGGTCGTGATCGACAGCCGCTGACCGAACGGGACCCTGCCTTCGGCGTACTGCGCCGCGCGAGCGTTTCGAATGACCAGCTGACGGCCGCGCTGAACGGAGAAACTGCCGTCATCGCGAAAGCTGAACTTGAGGTCTCGATCGTTGTCGACCTTCGAGGCGAGTGCCACCGTCACCGGTTCTGCTGCCGACTCGTCGACCTTGGTCAGAACGAGTTCGTCCGCGTACAACGTTCCACCACCGCCCCAGCCGATCAGTGCCACGCGGCACGCTTCGACGTTGGCGGTGCTCGGCGGGGTAACGCGACTCTTGAGATTCGCGAACGTCGCTTTCGACCGGATCAACTGCGTCACCGACGTGTCGACGATTTGAAAGCCGGTATCGGTTCGCTTGAGCCAGACCACTTCCAAGCCCGCCACGCGGAATCCGTCGTGACGCAACTTGCCGCTCAACTCGAGGACATCGCTCATCGAAACGTCGACGATGTAGTCCGACTGCGCTCGGACGAAGCCTTTCTTCGGCGCGCCTGACGACGCGAACGCCAACGCGGTCCTGCCGTGGGGAGCCCCTTCGACCAACGCTTGGATGTCGCCGCCGTCTCCCTCGGGTGCGGCAGACCAGCCGGCGACGACGCCACTTTCGCTGACATCTTCGAACGACCAATTGGCGTTGGTCAGGAGGTTACCGGTGACCTCGGGCGGACGAACGCTCTGGATGTAGTCCGTCACCATCGAGTAGCCGAAGTACAGGATGACCAGGAACGACAGGAAGAACACCGCTGTGAAGATCGCCTGCCACGGTCCGGACGATTGACCGACTTCGCCGACGTCGACGCGCCGCGAAGCCTCTGCGAATTCGCTGGAGAACTGATCCGCGACGCGAATCGGTTGCGCAGCTTTCGCCAGCGGACGCTCGGCGATCTTCGTCGCGACTTCGGGCAACCCGGTGAACTTGATCTTGGTGTCACCGACGGTGATCTCTTGCCCTTCGAGCAAGACGTGCCGCTTGATGCGGCGTTTGCCCACGAAGGTGCCGTTCCCGGAATCAAGATCGACCAGGATCCACTCGCCACCTTCGCGCCGGACCTCGGCGTGCTGGCTGGAAATTCTTCGATCCAGAAGCACGAGATCGCAGTCCTTGCGACGTCCGAGCGAGTAGGGAACTTCGTCGATCTCCACTTCAGCACCGGACGCCGGACCATCGAGCACGTGGAGTGTCGGCACTATCTCGTCCACCGATTCGTCCGCCGATTCAACGGAGAGCATCTCCCCGGTTCCGTTGGGCGCGGGCGCATCGCTGCCATCCGCGACGTATGTGATTCGCACCTGTCCGACCTGAATGACGTCACCGTCACCGAGCCCGGCCTCCGGCGTATTCACGCCGTTGAGCAGGGTCCCGTTCGAAGACTTCAGATCTTCGAGGACGTACCGGCCTTCATCTGGACGGATCTGACAGTGGCGTCGTGACGACATCGTGTCACGAATCACAACTGCATTGGCGAGATCACGACCGACGATAACGGTGTCTTCCGTCAACGCCAATTCGCGCCGCTCGCCATCCTCCTCGACCACCAGCCTGGGCATTACTCACTGTCCATTCTTGCTCGCACTATCGGCTCTTCCGCTTTGTCGCGGTCTTCTTCTTCTTCGGGGGGCGCTGGATTCCGTACTTGTCGATTTTCTGGTCCAGGGTCGGTCTAGACACACCCAACTGTTTCGACGTTCGACTCTTGTTCCAGTCGTTCTCGAGCAGCGACCTCTCCAAGAGTTGGCGTTCCAATTCCTCGGTAGCGTCCGCCATCATCTCTTTGAGTGTGCCGTCGATCGACGGACCACGGCCGCGTGGTCCTGATCCGAGAATCGCGGGGCTCAACAGGTCAGGAGCGATCACTTCGCCAGCCAACGCGCAGAGTCGCTCGACTTCGTTCTCGAGTTCGCGGACGTTGCCGGGCCAGTCGTAGTTGTAGAGTTGGTAGAGTGCCTGATTGTCTATGCGTGGGCACTCGCGTTCGTTGCGCTTACAGATGTGATCGATGAAGAACTCGGTCAACAACGGGATGTCTTCACGACGCTCACGCAAAGGAGGTAGCGTCACGTTGATCACATTCAGACGGTAGTACAGATCTTCGCGGAACTCTTTCCGAGTGATCATCTCGGCCAAGGGTCGGTTGGTCGCCGACACAATGCGGACGTTGACCTTCTTGTACTCTCGCCCCCCGACCGGCCGGATCTCCCCCTCCTCGAGGACGCGCAACAGTTTGGTCTGAAGATCGAGGCTCATGTCCCCGATCTCGTCGAGGAACAGCGTTCCACCGTTGGCGAGTTCGAACAGCCCCTTCTTGTTGGACACGGCTCCGGTAAACGACCCTTTGACGTGACCGAAGAATTCGCTCTCGAGCAAGTTTGGAGGAATGGCGGCGCAGTTCTGGGAGACGAACTCAGCTTTCTTGCGACGTCCTTGGTAGTGAATCGCCTGCGCGATGAGCTCTTTGCCCGTTCCGCTCTCTCCCATGACCAAGACCGCGATATCGGTATCGATGACGCGGTCGAGGATCTCGAAGAGCTGATACATCTTGGGGCTCTTCGTGATGATGTTGTCGTAGTCATGCTCGAACTTGCGCTCCGGCGTGCGGGTGACGAGTTCGGTGACCTCCTTGAGCTGCAGGTCGCGAGCGAGCAGCATTTCCTGGAACTGCCGGTTGAGGTACTCCGCCTCTTCCTTCGATTTGCGCAGATCTTCTTGCTTGTGATCCGCTTCCTCGAAGAGGCTCGCGTTCTCGATGAAGATCGCCGCTTGATCGGCCAGGAATTCGATGAAACGCAAGTGTGCACGTTGAAACGCTTGCGCCTCGAATCGGTTGTCGACGTAGATCACACCCATGGTGTCACCCCGCAGCGACAGCGGTACGCACAGCACCGACTCGAGTTTCAGTTCGCTGACGGATTGAAAGTCTCGAGTGCTGGCGTCGGCGCGCGCATCGCCCGCCAAGATAGGGCGCCCGGTCGTCAACACTTCTCGCGTGATCGACTGACTGACCTTGAGCTCGGCCTTCTTCACCACTTCTTGATCGATGTTACGTGAAGCGCGAACTTTGAGATCGGATCCCTCGGAAAGGATAATGAATCCGCGCTCGGCGCCGGTGATGTCGAGGACCGTGTCGAGGATCTTGGCCAAGAGATCCTTCAAGACGCGCATGGCACACAGCTCTTTGTTGATGCTGAGCAACCGAACGAAGATTTCGCGTTCCTTCTGCAGCAGCTGCACCTGTGTGTTCTCGGTGACCTCGGTCAGAGGCTCCATGAAGTACTCGGTCGACAGTAACAGTGTGTCGGTCGCTTCGTGAACACTGGTCAGCGCGAGCGTGGGAACACGTTCGAAGAACAGTCGTGTCTTGCCGATCTCGATGCAATCGCCCGCGTGCAAGTCTTGCTTGCGAATCAGGATTCCGTTGACCAGCGTGCCGTTGCGACTCTGGAGATCTTCGATGGTCCAACCGCCCCCGACTTGCGACACTCGGCAGTGCCGGCGCGAGCTCGAGATGTCGTCGATCTCGATCTGATTGTCTTTGGAACGACCGATCGCGACCGACTTCTCGTGGAGGTCGACGATCCGTTCAGAGCCGTTCTCTCTAACGATCAATCGGGGAGTAGATGTCGCCATGGGATCGGTCATGCTGAAGTCTCGGGGCTCGATTCGGAGATTCGAAGGCGCGGAGGGAGGGGTCCCAGGAATGGACCTAGGGACGAATCAAGGGCCGCCTTTCGAGCGGCAGTTCGGGGTCGGTGCTCGTCCGGTCCGTCCGTCCAGCGGGTGACTCGAGAATCTCGAAGCCAACGGAGGACGGGAGGCCAAACGAAGCTCGGCGATTGTAAAACGATGTTTACAAACCGACGAGACAAAAATCGTCTCCCGGAGGCGGACCCGCACCCGCAATAGCTCACATAAACCAACAGAGAAAAGACTTACAACCTCCACAGAATCTTTTCGCGTGATCGAAATCGACGAATATTGCGGAGATTCCTTTACAAGGCGAGCCCGATTCCCATAGCCGCGCGGCTACCCGCCGCTCTTTCGTTCCTGCGCTCCGGCCGGCGCGGGTCGCGCGCTCGACTGAAACTCGGAGTCGAGCGCCACGAGAAGATCCTCTTGCCACCGATCAGCGCTCGAAGTGCGTCCTGCTTGGCCGTTGAAGAGCAATGCGAACACCACTTCCCCGTGCGGAGTGTCGAGGTATCCCGCGAGTGAACTGACCCCGTTGAGATGCCCTGTCTTAGCTCGAATACGTGGATTGGGGCCCGATGAGCGAAAACGTCGTTTCAGCGTGCCGTCGACTCCTGCTACCGGCAGGGCGTCGCGAATGATCGGTCCCCACGCAGTCCGGCGAATCTGCAACAACAACCCGACGAGGCCGCGCGCGTTGACACGATTGCCGTGCGACAGGCCAGATCCGTCGCGGACCACGAGCGGGCCGCTCCACTCGAATCGGGTTCGCAGACGCTCCGCGGCCGAGACGCCGGCGGAGGCAAAACTACCGTCTCCGCCCAGGACGCGGTCGAGGTGGCGCAGCATGCAGTCACCGTGAAGGTTGAGACTGCGCTTGATCAGCCGTGGCACCGACGCCGCAACCGAATGCCCGACACGATCGATGAGAACGGTGTCCGCGGGGGTGTCGCCTCGACGTAACGCGCCGTGGAGTTGAATCCCACGCTGAGACAACAATTCCGCAAACGCGCCGAGGTAGGCGAGCGTCGGGTGCTCCACGGTGATCCATTCGACCAGCGGTTCGCGCGGCGACAGAAACTTGCCGCGGAGAACCACCTCCCAGGACCCGGGCCGACGATCGATCGAAAAGCGATGCTCTTTGGCGCTAGACACCGTGCGAAGTTCGTTGCGTACGGAGAGCAATCGATTGGCGGGAAAGAGCGTGGCGTCGACGCGACTCGCGGTCGGCGTGATCGTGACATCGACGCAGTTGTCGTTCAGATTGAGCGCACCGCACGGCGCGCTATACCACTTGTGCCACTGCTGCTTTGGCCAGTCGGGGTGACGCACGGGTCCGGCGAAGAACGAGTCATCTCCAACGAGGTTGCCGGTAATGCTCGTGATCCCCAGCTGCTGAAGGGTCGCGGCCCAGCGTTCGAGCGTGGCGAGCGGATTCGCCTCGGACGACGGGCGATTGGGGTCGCCGCGGCCGACGACGTAGAGATCGCCGCGCAGTACTCCATTCTCGAGGGTCCCGCCCCGTCGCAAGTCGGTTTCAAACATCGCCTCGGGGCCGAGCCCGTCGAGAGCGAGCGCAGCGGTGAGCAGTTTGAGGCAAGACGCTGGCTTCATGGCGTCGATCTCGCGGTGGCCGAACATCTGCCCGTCCGGCAAGAGAACGAAGAACGCGTAACTCGCGGGATCGAGTTTTCGTGCCTTCGCTATTCGGTGCGCCATCTCGGAGACGGTTTCGCGAGCGTCGACCGCAACCGGAATCCAGCACGCGACGAGCATCACGAGCGGCAACCAAACGCGCAACAACCGCGCACGAGGCATCGAAGACGACGAATCAGGAATCGTTCGGTACGACAAGCAAGCTCACTCTCTAGACGGTACGCTGATTATGGACGAGGCTGGCGTCAGTGACCAGCAGACCGCGTCAAAGTGGGCTATAATCCCGCAACTTCGTTTCGCCCGAAGCGGAAAGACCACCGACCGATGTCGCGCCGAGAACCGTCGCCAAAGAAGAAGTCCAGCAAAAAGAGAAGGGCTCGCCAAAGTGGCGACAGCTCTGAGTACGCTCGCATTCGGCGGGCGTACCGCGAGATCGTCGGCTGGGTGCGGCGGCAACTCGGAAATGAACTCGGCGACATGAAGATCCCCGCCGACCTGCGCCTTCCGATTGCGTTCGACGTTGCGCCGGGGACACCAGGCCGCTCCGATCGGCACGAACAACGCTTCATTGAAGTCATCGAGAAAGAGATTCATCGCGCTCGCGATGAGCTGACGCTTGAAGAGCTCGGCTACCACCCCGGCCATCTCCGCTGCCACTGGTGTAGCTCGTCGATCTGCGAACACTCTCTCCCGCCCAATCCCCGCGCCGTATTCGTGGGATACGATCCGACCGGCACGCCGCGTTGGCGAGACTTCGCGTCGTGGGTTGTCGAGCGGCGTGACCCTCGCTTGGATCGACTCTACCTCGGTGATCCGATCCCACTGGCCATCGGAATCCATCCGGCGGAACTGACCCGGGATCTCCTCCCTGAGTTCGAGCGATCTGATTCAACCCTCCCCCACTACGTCATCGCAGCGCAGTTAGTGGCCGGGTTGTTCCAACTCCCGACGCGCGGCGCGGCAGATCGCGGGATTGCGTTGACGGCCCAGATTGTCGAGAGGCGCGGATCGGGCGGTGACCCCCTCTACTCCTTGAACCTGCTTTCCAATGTACCCCAGGGGCACGACCTTCCCACCGTTGTCAATGAGCAGCTGCATTCAGTACTCAGCCCGTGGCTCCGCGGCCTCGCCTCGGATGTGCGCGACTTCGAACGACGTCAACGTGCCGATCGTCGTGAGGGACGGCGAACGTCCATCGAGAAGTGTCGCCAACAAGCCGAACACGTCATGGCGAGTGCGGAGAAACAGCTCGAGAAGTACCTACGCCAAGACGAACGCCGTACCCAACACGCCACCGATCGCAGCCAAGATCCGCAACGACCCACGGCGAGCGCACTATCGGACGCATTCAAAGCGTCGCAGGAGCAGCTGTTCTGGGACCGCGCGCAGCGGACCGTCATCGTGCGCGGCCCACGCAACCGGATCCATGTCTTCAAAGTCGAGGGCACGCACGTGACAAGCATCGTGTACGGCGGACGCGCCATTGCGGAGAGAATCCAACAGGGTCGCTGGACTGCGCTCGAAGTGTCGCTGGTCGAAGCGTTCCGCGCCGCGCTGACTCTAAGGGCCGACGCCGAAGATCTCGGCGACCTAGCACAAGGCGACGCTCAGTGATGGACTCTGCAGCTCAGCGCAACGGCTCTACGCGACGGACGAATTCGAGCGCCATGTCTCGCCCGACGGCCGAATCTGAGCCGGTGAACATGAGTCGCGTCGGCCCCTCCATGCCCGCGAAAAAACGAACCGCGTGCACGGTGCGGTACTCGACTCGGCCGGTGATCCAACCTTTCCAGCCGTCGCCGGGAATTGTGACGATGTAGGCAGCGATGAAGCCACCGACGCCTTCGCCGAACCGGTCCTCCTTGTGAAACACGTCGTAGCCGAGGATTCGTCCGGAGGCGAGCTCTTGTTGAAGGAGCGCTTCGTACTCCTCGACGGACCGTTCCGCCGAGAAGCGGCCTCTCGACCGACCATCCCACTCGAGGATCGCACGAACGCCGGAGAAGCTCGTCCACGTGATCTGTCGGGACTCGTCGGTCCGACTCCAACTCGACCCGATCGCCAAACGAAGACTCGCGGCGTCGACGGTGTCGGTGGCTGTCAATTCTGTGCCGCGGGTGCGCACGTCGACCGCGATAACGATGGGAGCGACGACACCGAACACCACGAAAGCGACGAACGGAAGGGTCGAGACAACGCGCCACCACGAGCGAGGTCGGCGCCCCATCGGCATGAAGATCATGACCAGCACCCCGACCACCGAACCGCCGGCGTGGCCCCAGTTGTCGACCGGCGCAAAGAAGGGCAACAGGACCAGCGGCAGGGAAAGCATGAGCGACAACGTGAAGATCGATCGTTTCGCAACGCCGGCGGGTAGCGCATGACGAATACGAAACAGGAGAACGATCACGCCCCACGCCACGCCGAGCACCGCACCGGACGCGCCGAGGGAAACACGCTCGGGTTCACCGGCCATCGACGACGCGGCAACCGCTCCGAGCCCGGAAGCGACGTACACCATCAGGAAACGACGCGGCCCGAGCAGTGACTCCACCCACCGGCCAACCGACCACAACGTGATCATGTTGCACCCGAGGTGAATCAAGCCCGCGTGCAGGAAGTTCGCCGTCACCAGCCGCCACGGCTCGTGAAGACTCCGTGAATCCCCCAACGACGCCCCCATTTCGACGCCGAGGGGATGCGTGAGCGGAAGCATCGAGTCCCACGCCATGAGTCCCAACATGAACGGAGCGAGGAACACGGCTACATTCGCAAGAATGACGGGGAGCGTCGCGAGGGGTGCGTGCAGTCGACGACGCACCGGAACCCCGGCCGCCGGCTCGTTTGCGGCGATCAACTCCGGATAACGTGGGTCCGCGGTGTCGGCCACGTTGCGCGGCTGAAACCTCGGGTCGTGGCTATCGACTGGCAAACCAGCGGTATCCTCGGCACGTTCTAGTCGGTTCGGGTCTAGTCGGTTCGGGTCTGGTCGGTTCGGGTCTGGCCAGCTCGGTTCCTGAGTCATGCGCTCCCCTGACCTACGCCACTATTGGTGGGCCAATGCCCCGCCGCGATCTCTCCGTCGATGATGGTGGCCGCCCAATGCGCGTCGACGATGGTGGCGATCGATTCCAGCTCAGCGTGCGTCGCCAGAAGCTGGAAGTCCGCGGGAGATCCTGGCGAGATCATACCCCAACCGGTCGGAAGCCCATTCAGCTCTGCCGCGCCGAACGTGTACGCGGCGAGAGCTGAAGCCAACGAGACTCTCTGCTCGGGCACCCACGCCTCGGTCGCGTCTCGCCCCACCCGGTCGACGGCTACACGCAGGTTGATCCACGGATCGCGGGTTTCAACCGGTGCATCTGTTCCCAAGATCATCGGCACGCCGAGTTGTTCTAAACTGCGCAGCGGAAACGTGCGCTTGGCTCGGCTCTCCCCCCACCGCGCCGGCACCAACTTCCAGTCTTCGAGCAAGTGACAAGGTTGTACGGAGACCGGAATCTGATGCTCGGCGAGATACTGCATGGTCCGGGCGTCGATCAGCTCGGCGTGTTCGATCCGGTCGAGCCCCCCGCCGCCTCGACGGCGGCGCAGCTCGACGATGAAGGTCGCGGCGTCGTGAACAGCGCGATCACCGATGGCATGGATCGCGACCGAGTAACCCGACGCCGAGATTCGATCGAGGGCGCGTTCCCGCGTCGGGGCGTCGACCAAGGAGAGCCCACACGACTTATTGTTGTGACCGTTCCCGTCAACATCACCACCGCGATCGCTGTACGGCTCGAACAGGTACGCCGTCGATGATCCGAGCGTGCCGTCGAAGAACATTTTCACCCAGCGCACCTGAAACCGTCCGCCGGGATAGCAGGCGCGATCGATCGGTGCTGGTGGACACGCGTCTGCTCCTTCGCCAGGTGTCGCAAGATCCTGAGCTTGGTCACGCAAGAATATTTCGCTGGGGACGGAGTGCGCGATGCGCAGCGGCAACTCACCGCGTTGCGCCCACGCGCGGAGTACGGCGAGAGACCCGAGCCGGTCGAACGTCGTGACCGCCCCGACGCCAAAGGCGAGCCACCGCTCGGCCTCCGTACCGAGATCTTGCCCTGGAACAGGAACGCGCTCCCACGCAGCGAAAGCGTCGTGCTCAACCAAAACGCCGGACTCGACACCGAGGTGCTCCGCGGCCGTCGTGTTGACGAACGCTCGGTGGTGATCGATCGACCAGACAAAACAAGGACGCGAAACTGTAACGAGGTGCTCGAACGAAGTGTCGTCGAACTCCCTCACACCGAGTAACCAATCCGACCGAACGTCGCCCGTCGACCGAACGTCGCCCTTCGACTCGCCAGCCAACCACGCACTCAGCTCGACGTCGTCCCGCTTCATTCGTTCACGGACCGCGCCGTAGACGAAATGCGCATGGCTCTCACAAAACGGTGGCAGCAACCAACAACCATCGAGATCGATAGTGCGTCCGGCGGAACGGGCGGGAGCCGGCTGTTGCGGCGCTGGTTCGACCGAAGCGAATCGACCGTCCCGAACTTCACACGTCACGACACGCCCGGTGAGGTCCGAGCAACGCTTGTCGAGAAACATGGCGGGGACACGCGCGTTTCGCAGGAACAGTGACGTCACGAACGCTGCTTCCGGCGCACCGTGATCTCGCGCCGTAGCAGCGTGAGATGTCGCCGAATCCACGCCTCGGAATCGAGACCGATCGATACCGCCAACAAATCATCCAGTTCTGAAATCAGACGTCGCGCTCGCTCGGTACCTTCGCGCGCCAAGATCCGGTACAGCCGCTGGTGGCGATCGAGTTCGATCACACCGAGCCGCGTCTCCGCTCGCGTCACTTGCGCGTAGCCACGGACAGAGAGGTGACGAATCATGAGAAGCTGTTCGATTTCGCGCTGCGGCTTGCCCTTCTCTCGAAACCGATTTGCATCGGCGAGCAGTGTCGACAGCCGCTTGTCCAGGCGTCCGAGCTTGCTTTCGAACTCACGCAAGGCGGCCGTGAAACGCTTCCGTCCGCGACACTTCTCGTTGTCGTCGACGTGGATCACGTTGCCGTGAACATCGACGAGCCCGACTGCCGGCGCCCCACTGGCTCCGAGCAGTACACGCAGGGGTTCGAAGGTATCCGTCGTCGCTTTGATGACACGCCAGCCGTTGGGCGGTGGTAGATCGACGTCGAGTCCGTCGTAGTCGGCGATGTCGACGATGACGTTGTGGCCGAGGTGAGGCGCCAAGAGCGACCGGGCGGCGTCGATTGTGGTGTCGAGACGACCGCCGCGTTGCCGAGCACTCTGTTCGGAGCGCGGTCGAGCACCGAGCACCGGGATGGTGAGGCATGACAGCACAGCCAAGCCGAGAACTGCTAACCCCAGCGCTGGCATCCCGAGCGCTGGCATCCCGAGCACTGGCATCCCGAGCACCGGCATCCCGAGCACCGGCATCCCGACGAAGCCCACGCCAGGGCGTTTAGACTCTTGTGTTGACGGCATTCGCTTCGCCTCGCTGACTCTGCTCCGGAGGGTCTCCACCGGCGCAGTATAGCGTCCTACTTACGAGCGAGCACGTAGAAGTGTGTGTACAGACTTGCGAAGGGGAGGACCCGGGCGGTGGTCCGCAACAGACTCATCGCAAACCGGCGGGCGCCCCGGAAACTCTGATTCGTACTGTGGCGATACTTGACCTCGACATCGGAGAATCCGATCGCACGCAACCGCTCACCCACCTGCTCCGGGTCGATTCCCGGAGTGTGCACGTTGTGGTATTCAGCCAAGTCTTCCAGCTCGGAGCCGAAACCGTGCTCCGAGTGATACCGAAGGTTGTACCAACGCCGGTAGAAGCGGCCGAAATAAAAGTTCGGATCGTGATCGGTGTAAAGCACGCCTCCAGGGCGCAAGACCCGAAACGCTTCCTCGAGCGCCGGTGCGGGGTCCATCATGTGGTGCAGCAGCGCGTACATGCCGACTCCGTCGAAGGACTCATCAGCCAACGGCAACTGGTGCGCGGACCCAGCGACCAACGTCGTCAGATTCTCACGTGCCTGAACTTCGGCCAGTAGCTGCTCGGCTTGGTCGACGCCGAAAACCCGTTCGAATATGCCTCGGGCGAGAAGCAGAAGATTACCGGTACCGCAACCGACATCGAGAAACCGCTCGCCCTGAGTAGTATCGGCGATGTGCTGGAGGATGCTGCCGATGCGCTGGCGTTGTGCAGCCGAGAATATGCTCTCGTTCTGGTTGTAGCCATCCACGCTCTTGGCGTTGTAGACGTCGCGGTTCGCCTGACGCACCAAGTCGTCGGTGATGACCGGTTCGTCCGTGACTGTCTCGTCTTTGAGTAGGGACACGCCCGCTCCATATCCTCGAGGTTTTGTCGATCGTCTCCCTGTTATCGGCTCGACGCGGTGGGACTTGGTGAGATTCCGGAGTTCTGGGGCCGGCGCCGCCCCCAGAGTAGCGGCACGTATCGCCCCCTGGTGAAACGTCTTGAGCCTGCGAAAAGCATCAGATCGCGCTACGGGACCGAACCCCACCATCCGATCTAGAGGGGTGGCCGTCGGCCAAAGTGAAATGCTTCAACCCGAAGGGTGATCCATGTCCAGATCGATCGCAACAAACCGATCGGTGTCGATCTCCCTGCGAGCGTCGATATTCCTCGTCACGGTGTTCTTGGGCGGTGTCACCTTCTCGTGGATGGCGCACTCCTATTTGACGAGTCCCGATAGCGACGTCGGCGCCACGGCTGACCCGAGGATTCGCGACACGACGAAGGTCTACTTCGGATCTGCCAGCCGCTTTTCGAAGCCAGCCGTGATCGTCCGAAAGGACGTGTACGACAAGATTCCGTCGTATCAGCGCATTCAATCCGAGGGACTCCGACGTAGTGATGCGCGCTACCACCTGCTCCTCGAGAAGACGTCGAAGGCTTTTCGAAGCGCCGTCAAGCGGGCAGCACGCACCAACGGCCGCGACCTTGTCATCGAAACGGGCGCCATCACCCCGCCAGCTGACGGAGGAAAGCACCTCGACTTGACCGCCGCCACTATTGCAGAGATCAAGAAGCCCTAGCCTATGCAGAGTGCCGCGCGGCCGCCGATACCGAGGCGACACTCTGGTCCAGCGCGGACCGTGTGGGCGCCGGCGTGCCTCGTCGCCATCCTGGGATCGTTCCTTCTCGCCGGGTGCAAGGGCGCTCCCGAACGAACTTCGCCCCAGTTCGACCTCGAGACGTTTGCACCCGTCAGCGCGCAACCGTTGAGTTTCGATCTCAACATACCGACCGCCGAGTTCGGGCTCGACTTTGGGACGCCCCCGGATGGATTCGCACAGAAGACCTTCTACCTCCCGGCCGGGCGTGGGACTCACTACAAGTTGGCTCTCGAAGACTTCTTCACGTCGCCCGGTCTCAAGATCATGGTCGTGGACAAGTACTTGGCGAATCCGAAGCGACCCGACAAGGGTCTCGACCTGATGCTGGTGCGAGCCGAGGTGGATCGCCTCGAAGAGATCGAGTCGTTCTTGACCACGATCGACTCGCGCGTTCCCCAAGTCGAAGTCGAAGCGAAGATCGTCGAAATCGTCTTGAGCGAAGATCACCAAATTGGTGCAACGACCACGATCACCGAAACACCCGCCAACGCCAACACCCTCTTCGAAGTCGGCAGTTCGAAGTTCAATACGCGAGACTTCGTGGAATCGCTCACCGCCCCGAATCCCGCCGGATTCCAGGGCGGCCTACTGAACATGGGCACCATTCACGATGAGCAACTCTTCAACATCGTGATCGAGGCACTCGCTCGCAACGAGAACACCGAGATCATCTCGACGCCGAAGCTCACCGTCATGAGCGGTATGACCGGCTTGATCACCACCGGTCAAGAGACGCCGATCCAAACGGCCCGGATCACCAACGGCATCACAACCATCGACACGACATTCAAGAAGACCGGAATCATCTTGGAAGTCACCCCGCTAGTGGTCGGCGACGAAGTGCATCTCACGGTCCGCCCGGAAGTATCCGTCGTCAGCGGCTTCACCGAACCCACCACGAACAACGGTATTGCCACACCGATTATCACCACTCGAAACGCCGAAACGACGGTCGTGCTCAAGAACCGCAGCACTCTGGTCCTCGGCGGCCTCGTCTCGAATCAAGAAACCGAGAGCGAATCCCGAGTCCCCATCCTAGGCTCGATCCCCTTCATCAAATATCTCTTCTCGACCCGCAACAAAGGCAAAACCAGAACCGAGCTCCGCTTCTACATCAAAGTCAACATCACCAACTCCAGCGGCAACTCCCTACTCTCCGACCCCGCCCGCCCCGACTTCTAGGTGTCGTGGGAGACCGTGCGGCCACACTTTTGAACGCGGTCCATCGTAACGGTATCGGATTGGCTAGTGGGAGATAGCGACCGACAAAGAAGACGGTGCATCGTGGCGTGGCTCGAACACCAGTGGGTTGGGGAGGGTCGAGTCGACGGCTCGCCACCGACTATGAGGCACGGGAGTGGGGTCGGTCGCCGGGATGCGGGTTGGCAAACAAGCACGGTTGAGAACGAGGGACGGGCGCATCGGGGCGTGA
>JAJFFE010000387.1 GCA_021776775.1 Planctomycetota bacterium
GGTGAGGTCGTCGTCTTCTTCGACGAAGGGGCCGGTGAAACTAGCGATAAACGCGGGAGACTTGTCGTACGCCCACACCACGTTGTCATTGTCGGTGATCCACAAAATTTGAGAGTCGTCCTCGGTGATGTCGATGGGGAAGTAGACATCTTGCATGACTTCGTACGCGAGGACTTGACCCGCGCCGATCACATCTGTGCACGCTCTCGGTTGCGTCGACAGTGTTCCAGCGTCGGCGATCAGTTGGTACTCGTAGACGTCGTGCGCGAGGCTGTCATCGAGGAACGCAGTCGTCGTTCCCGGGAACGTCTGCACCAAGGTGCCGTTGCGGAACAGGCGAACGGTGTCGTACGCCTGCGCGGTATCCCAGGTCAGCGATATGGACTCGCCTTGCGCCTCGCACGTGAAGTCGAGCAGCTCGGCGATCGGAGGCAGGGAGCCGTCGACGACGAAGAGCGCCGCGCTCGATTCGTTGGTGCCGTAGATCGCGTCGAAGAGGTCGCCGGTTTGCGGATCGACGAAGGTTGTCCTGACAATGCCGCTGACAGTGGATACACCGACCGCCACGAGCGGCACGTGCAGGCCGGTGAGCGATCCGTCGATCTCCAGTCGATGGACGACTCGTTCACCCGCGAACTCTCCGACCAAGTCGAAGCCGATCAAGTTGTCGAGCGGATCGAGAACGAGGTCGATCCCGCCGGCGGGCGCGCCGGAGCCCATTCCCGGATAGCCGTCGGGGTCGTCCGGGTGAACGAAGGTCGACAACACGTTGCCGAACAGGTCGAACTCGTAGACGAGTGAACCGACACTCTCGACCACGAAGACGCTTCCCTGTCCTGAGTCTCCGTTGGCGTAGTAGGCCATTCCTCGAAGGATGGGCTGTCCCAGTGGATTGACGACGGG
This sequence comes from Planctomycetota bacterium, assembly GCA_021776775.1. GTDB lineage: Bacteria > Planctomycetota > UBA8108 > UBA1146 > JAJFFE01 > JAJFFE01. Next base: position 904 of record JAJFFE010000387.1, read on the forward strand.
AAGCGTTTGCAGAGGGGCATCCACGCCGCCCGGTACCGGGATCCCCGTCTTGTCGACCTCCAATAACTGATGCGTTACGTGATGGACCATCAGTAGGGAGTCATTCGTCGGGTAGTAGGCGATGCCAGAGGACCCGTCGGTGCCCACGAACGGGTTGGGAAAGTCGCCGAGTAGGTTGAGCGCCGCGTCGAAGTGGCGAACCTCTCCGTCGATGACGGAGGGCACCCAGAACGATCCATCGGAGGCGTCCCGCGTGATTCCGTACGGCCCGATTCCTTGGTATGGCGACTCCAGCAGCACGTCTCCGCCGTCCGCGAACGCGGTCGAGGCGGAGTCGATCGTCGTCATGACGACGACGCAGAGACAAAGGGAGAGTCGGACTGTCCAACTCGATTCGGCCCATCGAACTCGCATTGCGCTACCCTTCTGCTGGTTGTTCCCGTCCACGATTCCGTGCTCGAGAGCGCGACGGATCGGATCTTCGGCAAGGAAGTCGCTTTTCGTTCCGGGATCATAGCTTAGGTCGCTGGGGTCATCCCGTTTCGATCCCGTTTCGTCATGATTCCCAAACGTCGCTCCGGCGACGATCGTTTATTGGCGTAGGCGCGGCTCGGAGGCGTCGTCAGCTTTCGTACAAGTCGCTATAGTATCTGGGTTCCCTTCAACACGACCTCACTGAGTCAACCGCCCCGAGTGGGGCGTCACCAGGAGCCGTCCATGACCCGCGACGTATCGTTCCTATTGATTGTGGTATTGCTCGGGGCGTTTGCGCTGCCCGCAGTTGCGCAGCCTCGATCTGAATCTGGATCGACCGCGCCTTCCTCCGACGTCCTCGAGACGCAAGACGACGCCGATGACGAAGAGGGGAAGGACGAAGAAGAGATCGAGCCCCCGAGTGAGCTCGAGACCCTGCTCAGTCGTGCGCGGGACATGTTCCTGCGGCTTCCCCAGCGAGGCGATGCGCGCACCGAACGGTTAATCGAGTGCGAAGGTCTCTTCGACGAAATCGTGCGCGGCTTTCCGGACGCGCCCGAGGTGTCGCACGCACTGTTCTATCGCTCCGATTGTCAACGGCTGTTGAAGCGCTTCGAGCTCGCGGCGGCCGGATACGAAGAAACCAAGACGCGTTCGTTCACCGCCGCGAAGCCCAAGGCGGACGAAGACGACGGAGACGCGGAGACCGACTGGCTGATCACGCCGGCCAAGATCGGCTTGGCTCTGGGCGAGTGCTACCGCGGGCTGCACGAGTGGGATCGTGCCCTCGGCACCTACCAAGCGGCCTACAAGGAAGACCTCGAGTCGTTCGAACGCCCCGATTGCATGTACTGGGCTGGCATCTGCCTGCGGGAACTCGGTCGGTTCGACGACGCGAAGGCACTGTGGGGCGAACTGCAAGCGAAGTACGCGGGCACCAAGATGGCCAACCGCTCCCAGAGCGACTCCGGCTCGCTTCGCCCGCCGATCGAGCGGCTGAAGCCGTTGGTGGTCGAGTTCGAAGAGCAGTGGGCGAGCTATCGCAAGCTTCCGTTTAAGCAGAAGAAAAGCGGTGAAAGACAAGTACAGGTAGTGTTGGCCAAGATCGGCGACGTTCGCTGTAGCGCAACCGAGATGTTCCTTCTGCAGAAGTTCTCCGCGCAGGGCGGCGCGGAAAAGCAGTGGTTCGTGAAACCGCTCCTCAGTGCCGGCGGATCCGACGCAGCACGCGCCTTGCTCGATACCCTCGACAAGGTTTCCGCTGCCGTGCAACGGGAGATCCTCGGCGGGATCCAGCGCTTTCACATGAAGGGCAATTCTGTCGCGCCGGTGGCGGCGCTGCTGAACCGACGCTCCGCGTCGACGACGCCGGCGCTCGAATTCCTGGGTCGCATGGGCACCTTGAACGCCGCCAAGTTGATGGTCTCGACCGTGGTCGAAGTCAACGCGAAGAAGGGTGTTGATCCCGCGACGAGGACGCTCAACGGGACCGTCGCCCGCATGCTGCGTCAGCTCACCGACAAAGAAGCGTGGAGCTACCTCGTCGAAGACGTGCTGGAAGGTGCGCGCACACCCGTCACTCGACGTCGAATCGTGGCGGAAGCGCTGGGCTACGCCCGCGTGGCAGGCGCGGCCGAAGTGCTCGAAAAGTACCTCTCGCACAAGGATTCGGCGCTTGCCAGTACGTGTGCTTCTTCGCTCGGGCGCCTGCGTGTGCAAGACGCGGTGCCGTCGCTCGCCAAGCAGATTCAGAAGCGACTTCGCGACGAGTCGTTCGTTCGCGCTGCGGTCGAAGCGCTCGGTCGACTCGACCCGACACCGGCGGAGGGTGTGTTGGCCGTACTGACCGCGAACCGAAGCGTTCCGGTGCGAACGCTAGCCGTGCGCGCGTTGGGAAAGATCGATAGCCCGACGGCCAAGGCGAAAGTGATCGAGGCGCTGGCCGACCCGGCGTGGCAAGTGCGGAAGTCGGCGTTGCACGCGTGCCAGGCGTTCCCGTCCGTGCCGCTCGTCGATGCGTTGGTCGAGCGCATGAAGAAGGAAGACGGTGCGCTGCTTCTCGACATCGTAAAACTGCTGATCACCTTCACCGGGGTCGACCGGGGACCGAACCCGTTGATCTGGGAAGAGTACTGGCTGGTCGCTCGCGACACCTGGGACGCCGCCTCCGTCGCCGGCGTTTCGAAGAAGCGCAAGGGGTCGTTGACGTTCGTCAAGAAGGCGAGCACCAAGGGCGCTGAGTCTCCGACTTACTTCGGGGTCGAAATCATCTCCAAGCGCGTCGCATTCATCATCGATGTGAGCGGCAGTATGAGCGGCCCGGTCAAGGTCGAGAAGGAGGGTGGAGGCTCCGACCAGACGACCAAGATCGAACTAGCCAAGAACGAGTTGATCGGCGCGATCAAGAAGCTCCGCAAGGGAACGCACTTCAACATCGTTCGCTTCAGCACCGGCTACTCGTCGATGGCTAAGAAACTCCAAAAACTGAGCAAGAAGAGCGTGAAGCAAGCGCTTCAGTTCGCGCGGGGCCTCGGCGCCGGCGGCGGGACGAACATCTTTGACTCCCTCGAGTTCACGCTCGAAGCGGGCCAAGTCGACACGATCTTCCTGCTCTCGGACGGCGCACCGAGCGCCGGGAAGTTCACCGACACCACGCGGATCTTGGAAGAGATCGCCCGGCTCAATGCGACGAGCCAAGTGACGATCCACACCATCGCGGTCGGGTTCGACTCCGAGCTCATGCGTCGGTTAGCAGAGCAGAACGACGGCAACTACATCGTGGTCGGGGGCCGCTGAGGAGTGACGGGTCGTTGAAGTGACCCCGAGTTGCTCGCGCATGCCTTGCTCCTTCTGCGCAGCGACTCAAAGAGCGCCACGCGCACACCGCGCTTCACGGCTTTCGGTGCACCGTTCGGAGACCTCAGCAGTCAGAGAGCTCCGGACGGCAACTAGCCGCTCGCGCTCCAGAGACTCGGCCAGCGCCAGGCAGCCACCGCCCGCGTTGTGCCTCACCGGGTCCCAGATCCTGTTTCGTCGCGGGTTCTCGGGGCAAATCCACTAAAGACGTAGCCTAAACAGCCGATGTCAGAAGCCTGGGGAACTGATTTCACCCGGGAGGAGACATCGTGCGCACTGGGTACACCGTGGTCATCTGCCTGTTGGCGCTCGCGATCGCTTTTCCGATTCGCGCCGACGCTCAATCGGACAATCCCAACCAGGAGTTGGTCAGCAACCTTCGTCTGCGGAAGTCCGATCCGACATCGTTGCTGCGATTCGCGAAGTTCGCGGGGGGCGCGGTGGGGATCGCGTTGGCGCTGTATCTCGGCCATCGGATGGTGCTGAAGCACTGGCCGCAGCAGAAGACACGTCGGCTCACCGGTTGGCAGCGAACGCTTCAAGGCTACGGTCTCAATGCCGCCGAGCGCGAGGTTATCGCGAAGCTCGGTCGGTCGAGTGATCTCGATCCCGTGCAGATCGTGACCGATCGTCACGCGTTCGAGAGCGCGGTCGACCAAGGGTCCGAGCTCTCTCACGCCGACTCGCGATCCGAGAAAACGATCATGGAAATTCGAAGGAAGCTCGGCTGGGATCAGACCGCGACCGCCGCTTCGCTTCTTCCGGATGTGTCTGCGCAGCGTAACGTCGTCGCCGACGCACTCGAGTTGAACCAGGAGGTCGAACTGTTCGGTGTCGGAGAGGGTGCCGGGTTCTGCGCGCGAGGAATCCTGGTGCATCGTGATGATCAGAATCTCGTGTTTCGTTTCCTCGAGGGAAAGGACGAGATTCCCTTCGGGCCCAACGATCGATTGCAGATCTACTTCTGGCGTTCGAACGATGCAGGCTACCTTTGCCAGACTCAGGTGAAAGAGATCCGTGCCAAAGGGCCCGGCTTCCTGATCACCATGCTGCCCGACGCCATCGAGCGTCAGCAGAAGCGCATTTACGTCCGTGTTCCGTACGCCGAGCAGATTCGCTACTTGCACATTCCGTTGAGCTCGGCGAGCGAGTTGTTCGGCAGCGAAACGCGGTCGGGTGGGGTCTTCGATGGCGTTTGTCTCGACCTGAGTGCCGGTGGATTCCGATTGCGAACGGACGTCGAGCTTCACCCCGGAGACTACTTGTCGATCCCTCACTTCCAAGCGGCCAACGACGAAGAAGTCATGGCGCGCGTCGTGGGAACTCTAGAAGTCGGCGAGGACGGCCAAGGTCACTACGGCGTGCAGTTCACGGGGATTCCCGCGAACATGCGCGACACGATCAGCAAGCTCGTGTTCCAACTCCAGCGGCGCATGATTGTCGAAAAGCGACGCGAAGCAGAGTTGGCAGAGGCGTCGACGGCGGGCAATGCGCAAGGGCTCACGCCGCCGGCTTGATGACTCAAGCGCCGTTCGACTAACTCGGCAAGCGTTCTTCGAACACGGTGAGTTCCGCGGCTAGCCGTCCCGGAGATAGTGGTTCGCTGGTTGTGTATCCCAGGGGCAGCAGTACCGCGATCGCGACATCGTCATCATCGCCCGCGCCTATGACGCGTTTGACCGCCGCCTCTTCCCAACCGTTCATGAAGCAGCTCGCGACGCCGAGCGACTGCGCGGCGAGTACGGCGTGCGTCGACGCGATCATAGCGTCCTTGATCGCGTACTCTCGAAGCTGGTTGTGTTGGTTCAGACCGTCTTGGAATCCCGCGATCGAGTTGCGGATGGTCTGTTCGAATTCTCGCGGCCACGCTCCCGACTCGACGCCACTCGTCACGACCGACTCGAAGTGGTCGCGCCATCCGGTGATCGTGACGGCAAAGACCAACGTGACGGGGGCGTTCTCGAATTGGGGCTGGTGGTACGCGGCGGCGGCCAGGGCGCGGCGCTGAGCGGGATCACGCACGACGACAATGCGCCACGGCTGGAGATTGAACGACGAGGGCGCCGCTCGCGTGAGCTCCAAGATTCGGTTCACCAACTCGAACGGGAGAGGGCGGTCTACGAACTGTTTCGCCGATCGGCGCCCGAGGATCGCCTCGGACACCGACAGCTCCCGCTCGTTCGAGTCGGCTTCGGCCACGAGTCTAGCCTTGAACCTTGCGGTAGAGCGTCACGACAGACGTGCGATCGTCGCCACCCATGTTTGCGGTGGCACCGCGAGTCGGAACCGTCGCCATTTGGTAGTCGCCGCACAGGCCGTTCATCTGGCGGAACATCTCGAGCGCTTGCTTCACGCCGGTCGCTCCGACCGGGTGACCGAACGCCATCAAGCCGCCGCCGGTGTTGACCGGAATCCGACCTTCGAGAGAGGTCTCGCCTTCGGCTCCGAACTGAACACCCTCACCCGCTTGACACAATCCGAGTGCTTCGTACATCAGCGCTTCGGTGATGGAGAAGCAGTCGTGGACTTCTGCGACCTCGATGTCCGTCGCGTTCCAGCCGGCGTCGACATACGCCTGGTTTGCGGCGCGCGTCGTCACGTCGAGTTCGCACAGGTCCTTGACCTCACCCAGAGCGCCGGTCGCATGGCCATAGGAGACGATTTCGACGGTCTCCGTGGCCGCGATCCCCATTTTCTTGAGCCCCTCACCGGACGCCAGCACGACGCAAGCGCCCCCGTCCGAGACCTGCGAGCAGTCGCTGATCTTCAGAAAGTCGCGGAACTCCGGATTGTCGAGGAACACCGGGTTCTTGTCCGAGGCGCTCGCCGCGGTGGTCACGTCCATGGCGACACTGTTCATGTGTGCCAGCGGGTTGCGAGCGGCGTTGGCGTACGCCTTGGCAACGATCGGAGCGACCGCGCCCGGATCCATGTCGTACTTTTCGCAGTACGCCTTCATGCGGCGCGCGAACAGGCAGGGGAATGTGAACGGGTCGATGGAGCGCTGCAGTTTGTAGTGCGCAGCGCGGGCGAGGAAGTCGGCGCCTTCCTTGGCGTTGACCGTGTTCTGAACTTCTCCGCCGACGACCAGCACGACATCGTGCCCGGCCGCGATCATGTTGCTTCCGGCGACGAGCGCCAACCCTCCGGAAGCGCAGGCACCCTCGACGCGGGTGAACGGTTTGCCATCGAGCGCCGGGTGTGCGCGGGCCAACATGGCCCCGAGGTGACCCTGATTCGAGAAGCACTCACCGACGAAATTACTCACCACGCCGCCGTCGACGAGGTTCGGGTCGACCGACAAACCCTCGAGCGCATCCCGCGCGGGCGCGGTGATGTAGTGCTCTAGATCGGGATTTTCCCGGGTCCCGAAGTCGGGATGCTTCTTCCAAATGAAGTCTGGATGGAATTTTCCGATGAACGATGTCTGGGTTCCGCCTGCTACGTAAACGGGTCGAACCGGCTTCACGGTGGGTCTCCTGGGGCCGTTGGCCCGGCTGGGAGGATGCGAAGAGTCTGAGATGTTTGGGGGAAACGGGTTGATGTTCGGCTTTTGTTAGGTTACCGTCCCCGGCCGACAATCAGGAGTAAATCTTCGCTGATCATCAGACGAACGAAGGTTAGACTCTACGCCTGAAAAGGCAATGGCGACCGGAAATCAGCGTCGCACCCTTCGAGCGGCTGCGTCTATCGCTGTGACACCTAATCAGTGTTGCGTCGAAGAACCACTCGAACGCGGCGGTCCCGCCAACACGGTCTCGATGACCTTTCGTCATCAAGACCGTCGGATTTCCAGTCGTTGGACGGTTCGAGTTAGATCGTTGACCGATCATGTCGATCGGCCGGTTTGATGAGACCGTGCGGATCTTGCCGCTCGTTGAGAGCGCTGGGATTCGCATCGCCCGATGGGTCGACCCGACTGGGCCAACCCGATTGCGCCGACTCGACCTCGGCGTATCCCCTTGGCGGGAGAGGACACTGCGATGGCACGTTCACGAACCAACCGTCTCGATATCGGCCCCGGAGTTACACTGACTCGGGCTGAAGTCAACGCACTGACGGACGCCGTGGTATCTCCGACTTCTGACCGCTCTTCTCCGGCAAGCTCCGAGGCTCCGCTCAGTGGCCTCTCCGGATGCTCGGCCCGAGAACGCCGGAAGCCCCTCAACGAACAGCTACAGTTGAGCTTTGATGACGCTCCACCGCTCGAGGCCAACTCCACGGCTCACGCTCCGGATGAGAGTTCTCTTTCCTCGGACCTATCCGAGGCACCCATCTTGGAGACACCGAATCGCGGCCTACCGGTCAACTCTTCCTTGGCGAGTCGTGCACCGTCCACGCCACGAGTCGCCTCGCGCTACCGCTGGTCCGAGGCCCGGAGTCACCACTCCGTCGGGATCGAGCACCACGCTCCACGAAGCGAGTTCTCACTTTTCGCCCGGCTCCGCCAGTGGATGGTCGCCCGATCCGTCGGAGCCACGACTCCTGCCGCCCGGACACAGCTTCAGCAGCGGGCGCGGGCGTTCGTGAACCACACCCTGGAGTTGCAGCGAGAAGCGACCCGCGCAAGTCCGAGCGCCGCGATATCGATCGAGGCGGCTGACGAAGGCGCGAGCACCCTACTCGTCTCAGTTGGCTTGATCGGGGCAGTGCTCGCCCTGGCCTTCTTTGTCGTCTAGCCCGGACTATTCATCAGGCGGAGTCGTTACGCGCCCGAAAGGGCGCCAATCGTGCCGAGCGAAGACAGCAGAGGTCCATCGGACGATGATCAACGGAACACAGGCTGCGATTCTCGTGAAGATCAAGGCGCGACGCCGAAGTCGACCTAGTGGTCTTCAAGAAGGAGTAACGCAGAGATTCGCGGGAAGCGCAGCCTGCGCGGCTTCGCCTGATGAATAGTC
>JAJFFE010000388.1 GCA_021776775.1 Planctomycetota bacterium
GACGAAGCGTTCCATTCGCGTCTTGGGTCTGGCGAGTCGAACGATCCTTTCCAGTAGCCGTCGAAGTCCAGAGAAGAAGCCTCCAGCGGGCTCACTTCGTCTCTCGAAGCCCGAGATCCACTGCTCCAGTCGTTCCGATTCCGGGCAGTGAGCTTGCTCCTCAACCCGGCTGTCCAGATCGGTATCCACAGCAATTGATCGGAGCTCTGTCCCTACCTTCGAGTAGGCGTCGCGGAGATCCAAAACCACCCGAACTTGTTCTTCAGCCGACGCGCGACCGTCCAAAGTGGTTCGCAACAGCTCATGCGATGTTTCGCGTTCGTCTAGCGCCTCCTGGTCCGAGGGACGTGAGAGGAGTTCTTTGACGAATGCGCGCCAATCGAAGCGTTCGCCGGAACCGCCAACTCGAAGAACTAAGGGGTAGGGAATGGTGAGCGCGTTGATCGCGGGAACCACCGCGTCGATGGCCGCATGGTTACGACTGGCAAACAGCGCAGTCTCGCCTAGAAGAAGGCGGTCGAGCAATACGTGCCGTACAACTTGCGACTTGCCGGTTCCAGGAGGGCCGGTCAGAACTATGAGTGGAGACTTTCGAGCACCCAGACACGCTTTCCGTTGCTCTGCATTGAGCGGTGTTAGTTCGACCAGCGACGGAGTGGGTAAGTGAGTGTTGTCAGGGACCTCGGTGTTCGTGTCACCCGCTGGCTCATTAGGAAAGACCGCACGGAGCGCTGTTTGGTCGAGATCATCGTCGGGTGCTTCGGCGATTCTCTGGAGCTCGTCGACGAGGCTCTTCGAGTAGCGAAGGCCGGGGGCGAATCCAACGAGCACTTCGTCACGGACTGGCAGACCCGTAGACCCCGATCGCTTCGCGCTCCAAAGTTCGGGCTTCCATTCACGGAGGCGGGATGCCGCTGCGGATAGACTGGTTTCTTCCCGCCCGCTCTCGTCGATGCCGAGGACTTCGAGGAACAGTTCCTGTTCGGAGTCACTGCCCGCAATCTCGCGTCGACGAAGCGCGGCCGGGTTGTGTCGAACCGTGGAGAGTGGCGTCAGGCGAACTCTGCCCCCGTCGATGGAGGCTTGTGCTTCGATGGTCAAGATCGGTTCGACGAAATCGGAGTCGTTGACGGTCGGTGAACCGATGACGATACGGCCGTCGGAACGCTTGCGCCTCAGCGACTCGACGAACTTGGACCACTCGCGCAGAATAGGAATAGAAATGCTCTTACCGGACGCGAGCCGATTGAAGTCGGGCGGCGTCGAGAGGATGACGTATTCGTGGTCGAGTTTGTCACGACGAAACTGAACGTTCGGTCGTTCGCTGTTGCGGACGCACTCCGCATAGTATCGGCAGAGTCTTCGAAAAGACTGCCAGCGAGAGGACTCTGTTTCAGTTTCGTGGCTGTTCTTCTGTTCATCTGACCCCGGCGATTCTCGAGTGTCAAAGTCCGGGGCGACCAGTCTCCACCGGCCGGATCGATCTCGTTCCGCCTGCCCGTCCTGTTTCAGTTCTTCGAGAGCTTGGACTACGTCCGACGCCAGGGCGCCCTTGCAACGCGTCGCGATGGCATGTCGACTCAAGGCGGTGGGTGAACGCTTCAATACATCCACGATCGTGTCGACAAGACTTGGCGTCGTCACGATTCACTCCAGGCCAATGAGAGCGGCGACTACGGTTGTGGTCGAGTGAAGGAGGCGGTCGCTTGTTCCGCGACGTCTCACTTTCGCCGTAAGTGGATGAGGCGCGGCCTCGCTTCGTCCGATCGGTGGCTGATCGTGTTGTGGCCAAAACAGAACCGTTGGAGACCCGACGGCGGATCGAAGAACTGACTCGACGTCGACGGGAAACAACTGGACTTGATCGGACACGGCAATACCCCACGGACGTCACCGTAGCCCAAACCGAGGGGCAAGTCGAACTGGAGGGACGGGGGAGCCGTGAAGTTGAGGGGGCAATGCCTGGTTAGCTTGGCGATGGAGGCGCGCGTCGTTGGTTTCTCGCAGTTGAGAATCACAAAGTGAACGACGGTATCGGATCGACCTCGCCGGTAGAACTTTCGGGGGATGAGATTTGGACTCGTTGGACGAGTCACTGTCCACTTGCTGTCCAGCGGGGAAACGGGAAAGTCGTAAAGTTGGTCGGGCAGAGAGGATTCGAACCTCCGACCCCCACACCCCCAGCGTGGTGCGCTACCAGGCTGCGCCACTGCCCGACCGTTGTTCTTCGTCGTGGTGGCCCGTCCCGGCTGGTGGCTGGGTGGGGGGCTGGATCTTTGGATCCCAGCGGCGCGGTGCCGCTGCCCGACGTTTGCGCCGGGAGGTCCGGCGGGTTCCGCGGTTTGCTTTCCGAGTCTGGGGGAGTCGGTCAGCCGCGGGGGCTCCGGCGATCGTTGCGATCGCGGTCGGAGCGAACCGAGGAATCTATCTTAGCTTCGCCGGGGGTCAAGAGCGGTTTACGCTTCTGTCTCGGTTTGGTGCTCCGGCATGGGGTCCTCGGGGGTTGTTCGTTCGATTTTCTTGGTCTTGAGCGCGATCGGGGAGATCTGGCTCGGCGGCAGGATGACGCCGCCTGAGATCGTGAATCGGATGGCTTCGTCGACGGTCAGGCCCAGCGGGAGGAGCGCGCTGCGCGCGACCTGAATGGTGTAGCCGGTCACTGGGGTGGGGCTCGACGGGATGAAGATCGAGACCATTTTCTCGCCGGTGTGGGTCATGACGTCTTGCATGCCCTCGTTGGTGACGAAGCCGAGCGCGTAGACGCCTGCGCGCGGGTACTCGATGGCGACGGCCGATTCGTAGGTGATCTGCTTCTTCTCTTGGAAGAAGAACTCCGTCACCTGCTTGGCGTACGGGTAGATGATTTTGATCACGGGGACGCGCAGGATCAGGCGCTCGACCAGACGGACCAGTTGGCGACCGATGTAGCCGCGGAACAGGAAGCCGACGAACAGCACCAAGCTGACCGCGATAATGAAGCCGAACCACCACGGAACGTGGGCGGCCAGCCGCTCGTCGAACTTGATGTCCTCTTTGCCCATGGGCGGATTGGGGATGATCTCGTTGTCGAGTTCCCAGTCCTCCTTGCGCAGCAGACCACGCCAGTAGAAGCGCTTAGCAGGCTCGGTCTTCAAGAGTTCGGTCACCCCGGTGTTGATCGGCCGGGCGATCTTCTCTTCCAGGAAGCTGTAGCAAAACGTAATGATGTAGATTGTCAGAATGGTCGGGAGCAGGGTGCCTAGCCCTGCGAAGAAGGCTCGCCGGTAGCTGCCGACGGGTTTCTTAGCCTTCTTGCTCATCACGCTCCTTCTCGAGATCAGATCTGTCTGCGCCGGATGAAGAGGGATAGGATCGCCGTGGACCCGTCGTCTCTCGCTCTCCTGCCTTTGTTTTCGGCAAGGGCTGCCGATAACATAGGCGCCTTTTGCAGCGTCCTCCGAAAATTGTTCGGCGCCGGCTACACCCGCGGGGCGTTGCCCCGCGCCGGGGAGTTTGGTCTCGAATCACCGTGAAGGCAAGTCCAACGATGAGAGTACTTTCTGGTCTGACTCCCAGTGCCGACGGCGTCCACATGGGCAACTACTTCGGAGCTATCCGCCAGTGGATCGGTTTGCAAGAGGGTGCCGACGGTGATGCGTTCTACTTCATTGCGGACTACCACGGGTTGATCTCTATCCGAGATCGCATGGAGACCGAGAAGAACCGCCGCGCCGTGGCACTCGACTATCTGGCCCTCGGTCTCGATCCCAACAAAGCGGTGCTCTATCGCCAGAGCGACCTGCCCGAGGTGTGCGAGTTGACCTGGATCTTGTCCACGCTCACGCCGATGGGGCTGCTCGAGCGGTGCCACGCGTACAAGGACAAGGTGGGGCGGGGTATTCCCGCGGACCACGGGCTGTTTGCTTACCCG
>JAJFFE010000389.1 GCA_021776775.1 Planctomycetota bacterium
AACTTCCCGTACAACCGCATGACGTTGTTCGAAGGCCTCGAGAATCACCCGGACCTTTTGGCGGACCCGAACTCACTGCGCGAGGCGTATCTCTCTGAAGTGAACGAGTTCATCACGAGGGTCAAGAAGAGCTGCCGCAACAATCGAGTCGACTACGCGCTAGTCGACACGTCGCAGAGATTCGACGTGGTCATGACGGAGTTCCTTGCGAGTCGAGCGGGGTCCATGCGATGACCCACGTTCTAGGCTTCTCCCTCATCAACGGCGGTTTGCTGGGCTTTCTCGGTCTCGCTTCTATTCCCATCATCATCTACTTGATCAATAGGCAGCGACACCGACGCGTTCCGTGGGCAGCGATGGAGTTCTTGCTGCGCGCGATGAAGAAGAACCGCAAGCGGTTGCGCCTCGAGAACCTGTTGCTGTTGATCATCCGGACTTTGATCGTGCTGCTGTTCGTGTTCGGAATGTTGCGACCCATCATGGACTCCGGGCCGCTGCCGATCACCGCGGGCAGTACTCGGTACGAGTTCTACATCGTCGACGCGTCGTACAGCATGGGTCTGGAAGACGGTGGTCGCAGCTTGCTGTTTCAGGCCGTCGACCGGGCCAAGCGCCGCGTCGACAAAGTGCTGCGACCGGGTGACCAGGTCGGACTGATCGTCGGCGGGGGGTTCCCGGAGGTCATGTTCTCCAAGCCGCAGACGGTGAGCGAGCAGGGGAATCGTCTGATCACGGACACGCTGGACCGTGTCGAGTTGCGCTACGAGCCGATGGACGTGGCCGCGACGTTGACGCAGATGCTGGCGTGGATCGAGCAGGGTGGAAACAACTTCCAGTGGGAGGTTCATTTCTTCACCGACGTGCAGCGACGCGACTGGTTGACGACCGACGGTGCCACGGAGATCGGCATCCGAGACGGACTGGCGCGACTCGAAGCGCAGGGGTCGAAGATTGTGGTCCACGACCTCGGACCCGAACGAGCGAGGAACGCATCGGTTACTTCGGTTCAATCGTTGAGTCCGCTCCTTGCGATAGACATGCCGACCAGTTTTTCGGCGACGGTTGTCAATCCGGGCCGTGAGACGCTGGCCGGCCTCGAGTTGGAGTTCACGGTCAACGGAGAAGTGCAGGCGTCGAAGACGATCAGCCTCGATCCCGGGGTCAGTCAGACTGTCGCTTTCCCGTACGTGTTTCGAAGCACGGGACTGGCTCGCGTCGAAGTTCGACTTCGTTCCGATTCGTTGGAGGTGGACAACCGCCGCTACCAAGTGGTCGAGGTTCACGAGGCGGTCGAGGTTCTGGTTGCTGACGGTGGCTCGGAAGCGGACTGGCTGGAAGCGGCGTTGGTCGCGGAGTCCAGCGAGCACTCGGGCATTCGCCTGACGCCGTACCGGGTCGAAACGGTGCCCGCGGACCGGCTCATCTCCACCGACCTGTCCGACACGCGCGTTATCGTGTTGGCCAATGTCGAGGGTTTCACGGAGGCGGAGAGCGATCGCATTGGCGACTACGTTCGCGACGGCGGCGGGCTTTTGGTGTTTGTCGGTGGTCGGGCCAACATGCGATCGTACAACTCGCATCCGTTCGACAACGGCAAGGGGTGGTTCCCGTACGCATTGGCCGAACCGCCCATCTATGACGAAACTCGAAAGAACTACTTCCGTTGGACGGTTACCGCGGTCGAGCATCCGGCCGTCGAGTACTTGGCCGCAGAGAAAGACTCCGGCTTGGAGCTTCTCGCCGTGCACGGCTACTGGCGACCCGCGGATACCGCGGCCATCCCCAGCGAAGACATCTTGGTGCGGCTGAACGATGTCGAGAACACGCCGGCCGTCGTCGAGCGTCGGTTCGGGAACGGTCGGGTGATCAGCGTCAACATGAGCGCCGACCGTTCGTGGAGTAACTTCCCGGTAGCGCCGGCGTTCTTGGTGTTTCTCTACGAGACGATTCCCTTCTTGTCGACTCCGTCGCAGACGCAGCGCAACTTGTCGATTGGCGAACCGTTCAGCCGCGTCGTGGCGACCGACGAGTATGCCGATCGCGTGGTGCTGTTTCGCCCGGACGGAGGCGGTCTCCCGCTCTCCCTCGAGCCGCGCCCTGATTCGAAGTCGTTCGACTTGAACGTGCCGGGGCAAGAGAGCCCCGGGTTGTTCGAGATCCGCTACGGGAACTTGGAAGACGGCGGCACGTCTCGTTGGATCGCAGTCAACGCTGACTCGGCGGAGGGTGACTTGACCGCCGTACCGCCGTCGGAGTTGAAGGACTTCTACCCGACCGTCTACGTGTCCGAGCGCGGCGCGGCGGCGATGTCGGATGAGCCGCTGGTCGCGTCGACCGGCGAACTGTGGCGTAGTTTGTTCTACGCCGTGTTGGCTTTACTGGCTCTGGAGAGCGTTCTCGCCCGAGTGTTCAGCGCGCGCGGAGGAAGAGTCTAATGCCAACCGGTACCCGTCTCGAAAGTCGAATCGATTGGCTACACGCGCCCGAACCGTGGGTGATCTTCTTGATCATTATCCCCGCGATCGCGTTGACCGTGTGGCTCCTTTACCGCGGCGAGACCCCGCGTTTCGCCATGTGGAAGCGAGTGCTGCTCGTCGGGCTACGTGTGCTCGCTGTGTTGACGATCGTCGCCTTCCTGTTCGAGCCGATGCTCGTCAAGGAGCGAGTGCAGGTCGAAAATTCCTATCTGCTCGTGCTCGTCGATGATTCGTACTCCATGAGTATCCCCGATCGATACTCGGACCCGGCGACCCTCTCGGCCATCGAGAACGTCACGGGCGTGCAGTTCGGCGACAAGACGACGCGCATGGATCAGGTCAAAGGGATCCTGTCGAACCAGGAGCTACGTTTTATCGAGCGGCTGCGCGAGAAGGGCAACGTTCGCGTCGTATCGTTCTCGTCGGACACCCGAGAGATCGGTGACTTCCCGCGCCTCGCGAAGGGGAGCATCGCATCACCGAGCGATCGACTGGATCTGTCGAATCTCGAAGTGCGCGGCAAGGTCACCCGCATCGGTGACGCGCTGTTCGAGACGGTCAACGAGCTGCGCGGGGAGATCATCTCCGGCGTGGTCTTGTTGAGCGACGGACGGGACAACGGCGGTCTGCTGCGCCCGGAGGAGTCTGCCGATCGGCTCTCGGTCCGCCAAATCCCCATCTATGCGGTGGGCGTCGGTAATGCCGAAGAGCCGAAAGACATTCGAGTCTCCGATATCGACGTCGCCGAGGTGGTGCTCGAAAACGACAAGGTGCCGGTCGATTTCACGGTCACCGCAAAAGGCTTCGACGGACGAGTGAAGGTCAACGTTTGGCTCACTCCCGAGGGCGGGCGAGAGCCACCGCGGCCGGAGACGCACCGCTACATCGAACTCGAAGGCGGCGAAGAACCTCAGTTCGAACGACTGGAGTTTGAGCCGCGATACCCGGGCAAGTACACGCTGAAGATCGAGATCCCGCCGCAACCCGGCGAGCTGTTCGAAGAGAACAACTTCGCCGAGGCTCCGATCACGGTGCTCGCCGACAAGATCAAGATCCTCTACGTCGAGGGCCCGCCGCGTTACGAATACCGATACCTAGCCCACGCTCTCGTCCGTGACCCGACGATGGAAGCGTACGTTCTGTTGACGTCGGCCGATCCCGGGTACACCCAATACGCGTCGCCCGGCAAGTCCCCGGTGGAGCGTTTTCCCGATCGTGAAGAACTCTTCACCTACCACATTGTGATCATCGGTGACGTGCCGGAGAGCTACTTCACCGTGAAGCAGAAAGAAGCGCTCGTCGAGTTCGTCGACGACCAAGGCGGTGGGGTCGTGTTCATCGCCGGCGAGTGGAATATGCCGGCGCGCTACCGTTCCGATCCGTTGGCCACGCTGTTCCCAGTGGAGCTCGAGGACGCGGATCCGTCGATCTACGCTGGCGACGACCTCCGCGACGATTTCAACATCACCGTCACCCCCGAGGGCCAAGCGCACCCGATCCTTCAGTTGGTCAGTAATCCAGAGACCAATCTCGAGCTGCTCGAGAACTCTCGACGCAGTGATTTCGGGCTGTCTGGGTTCTACTGGTTTGCCAAGACCAAGAAACTGACCCGCGGTGGAGTCGCGCTGGCGGTGACGTCGCGCGACAAGGATCGCCACGTCAAATACGGTCCGCGCCCGATCTTCGCCTTCCAATACCACGGGCGTGGGCGAACGTTCATGTCGCTCACCGATGAAACGTGGCGATGGCGAAAGTCTGTCGGTAACCAGTACTTCTATCGGTTCTGGGGGCAGGTGATCCGGTTCACCAGCGCGGGGCGTCTGCTCGGGCAGAAGAAACGGTTCAACGTTTCTACTGACCAACGAGAGTACACGTTAGGCACGCCAGTTCGGGTTCTCGCCCGTATACTTGACCAAAGCTACAAGCCCCTGAATGTCGATGAGTACACCGTGCACGTCGAACGGATCGATCCACCAGCGGAAGGGAAGCGCGAGTTGACGGCGGTACAGACTCCCGGTCGTCCGGAGTTCTTCGAGGCGTCGATCGACGCCGGCGAACTCGGCCTCCACCGAGTTTGGATCGAAGATCGTG
This sequence comes from Planctomycetota bacterium, assembly GCA_021776775.1. Lineage (GTDB taxonomy): Bacteria > Planctomycetota > UBA8108 > UBA1146 > JAJFFE01 > JAJFFE01. The sequence continues at coordinate 4,569 of JAJFFE010000389.1, forward strand.
AGGCAGAAGTTGCCTCGACGACTTTCCGCGTGGTCGTGCCCCAGGTCGAGTTGGCCGAACCGCGTATGGATCGAAGCCGCTTGCAGAAGATAGCTCGGTTGTCAGGAGGCTCGTACTACGAGGTCGCCGAGATCAACGACATGTTGGACAAGGTCGAGCCGTACGAACGTGAAGTGGCGGTACCCGCCGAGAACACTCCACTCTGGGATTCACAGTGGCTCTTGCTGCTGTTCGTCGGCTTGCTGACGATCGAGTGGATCTTGCGAAAGGCGTTTCGACTGATTTGATAATCAACGCGCACGAGACAAGTCGGTACCGTTCGTTCAGTCGAGTTTGGCTGGGGTGTGTCGTGATGCTGTTCGTGACCGCCTCGGCGGTGAGCGCGCAGCGTTTTGTCGCCGAGCCAGAGTCCACGGTCGATTCCAAGAACATCAGCGCCGCGGATTCCGCGACGTTCGATGGACTGAGAGTCTCCGAACGGTCATTGGCCGCGGCGGTCCATCGGCACGATCAGGCCGAGAACGACACCGCTCGCAACAAGGCCGTCCGCGATATCGAAGATGCCCTGCGAGTCGTTCAGCAGCTGCACGAGCGTTGCCTGAGTTACGGGTTCGTGATCGCCCCGGACGCCAAGCCGACGTTCGCCGAGAGGTTGGACGCGCTTCGTGCCGGAGAAACGGTGCGAGAAGTCGAAGTCCAGGAGCCCACCTCCGGTCGAATTTTCATCTCCGCTTCGGTTCACATCAGGGCAGTGCTCGAGTCACTCCCGGCGTGGGTTTGCGATATCTATCGCGCGGAGCACGATCGTACTGCACTGTCGAGCTTCCGAAAGGCGATGCTGGATCGAGACGCCCTTGCTCTCGGCGAAGTGGCCCAGCGCTTTCCGCTGTGCGCATCGTCGGTCACCGCACGGGTTCTCGCCAGCGACCTGCTCCTAATGTCGGGGGAAGCGCGTCAAGCGTCGCATCTGCTCGACGGCTGGTCGGAGATCGCGGCAGGAATCCCGTCCACAGTGACTGCCGACGAGTTTCCAGAGATGCCGCGAATCGCGTTTCGTAGGTTCACACGTCTCGACGTTGCGCGGCGCCAAGTACGGCTGGCGATCGAGTTGAATCAGCCGACTCGCTTCGTTCGTTGGAAGTCTGTCCTCGAGGAGTCGGGTCACGTCGTTGCGCAAACAGCGCCCGTGGCTGCCGCCACCGAGTCAACGCTTCCGAAGTTCGACTTCGACACGGCCGAGCTGTCATGGGCGTCGACTCCGTTCGATCGCAAAGTCTTCCGGTTTCCCCGCTACAACAGTTCGATCGAGGTTCAGCACTCTTCGATACCGACCGTGTTCGCCGACGAAGATCTCGATTGGTTTGCGGTCAACACGCCGACTCGCTTGTTGCGCTTCGACGCTCGGGGAGGACGCACTCAGCAGAGCCATGAATTGGTGCAGGCTCGGGTGAAGTTGTCGGCGTCGAACCGCAAGCGGTACGGCCAGCCGCAACGTTTTCGTGAGTTCGATCCGCTGCTGCGTCTTCAGCCAGAGATCGCGCGTGTTCCCGGTAGCGAGCATCTCGCCCTGGTCGGTAGCTATGTCGCTAGCGCGTCGGCCGACGACGAATACTCGGGCTACCAGATTACCGCTTCGGTTCCGCGACGAGCACTGATCTGCGTATCGGCGCGCCGCGCGGGCCGCGTACTCTGGGACACCGGGAGCGACAAGACGCGTCGCGAGGATCCGCTACTCCACTCGTTGAGCTTCAATACCAAGCCGGTGGCGGTCGGCGATTGTCTGTACGCGTTAGGCTGGCAGAAGGTCGGCACGATCAACGCCGTGTTGGTGTGTCTCGACATGGCTACCGGTGTCGCGCGGTGGAAGACCATTCTGGTTGGCAATCAAATCGATCTCACAATGTTCGGGGAGATCTCGCACGAGCCGTTCCTGGGCAGCCTCGCTGTCAGCGACGGATACGTCTACGCAAGTACCAACCTCGGCGTTCTCGCCGGAGTACGCGCCTACGATGGAGAAGTTCGCTGGATCACTCCGTACGACAGCGTGCGACCACAATCCCAAAGAAGCTTCGCCTACTCCAACAGCTTCCGGAAGCAAGCGTGGGAGCGTAACCCGATCGTCGTGTTCCAGGATCGTGTCATCGCCACGCCGCTCGATTCGACCAACGCGATTTCGGTAGAACTCGCCACGGGGCGGACGTTGCAAACGGTGCCCGCACGTCGACTCGGCCGGTACATGTTGGGGCTTCACGGTCCCCACTTGGTGTTTTGCGACCGGGATAGCGTCATGTTGGTCGTGGCACGTGATCTCTACCACACGTTCATGTCGGATCTTTCGCTCGACAGTTTCGTCGTGGCGCGCCCGGCCCTGATCGACAACGGAATCCTGTACGCCACCGCAGATGGGCTATACTGTCGACGGTTCGAGGAGGCGACTTCGCCCGTCGAACTCGCGAAGTTCGAACCACAGCGGCACGGCACGACGGAGTTCATTCGACCCGGGAACGTGGTCGTCATGGGCAAGCGAGTGTTGGTCGTCAACTCGGACAAAGTACGTTGCTACGAAGGTAAGTCGACCCCGGCGGGAAGGCCCAAATAGATGAACAGTGTCTCTGCTGTCGGAGCGCAGTCCGGTGCACAGCAACCGGAAGCACAGCAACCAGGAGCTGGTAAACAGAGAGCTCAAGAACAGAGAGCTCAAGAACAGAGAGCTGGGCACCGCTCAGTGATCTTCCGGAGCTTCGCGGTGATCATGGCGTTGGCCACGCTTTGCGCGGCCGGATCCGCCGCTCCCGGTGAGCCGCTGTCGGGCCGCACGCTCGCGCAGCCAACTGTCCCCGTCGGCGCGGCGCCCGCGCCGAGCTCCGAAGTTCCCGTCAGCGATATCGAAACGAGCAACCGTCTGCTCGCCATGGCTCCGCAGGCGAAGAAGCAACCCACTCGCAAGCTCGACCTGGATGCGCGCCGAGCGGTGCGTCGCGGTCTTGACTACTTGAGAAGCACCCAGAACAAGGACGGATCCTGGACTGACATCATCGGCCGCAAGGTCCACTACGATTACCGAGGATCGCTCGGTAAGCACGTCGGTGTGACGGCGCTCGCGTGCATGGCGTTCCTCGCCAACGGCAGCCTGCCGGGGCGCGGGGAATACGCTGAGCAAATCGAACGCGGCCTCGACTTCATTCTGAAGAACGTTCAGCACAACGGATTCATCACCAACGCCGAATCGCGAATGTACAGTCACGCATTCGCGACGCTGTTCCTCGCCGAAGTCTACGGCATGACAGGAATGGACAGCGTTGGTCGCAAGTTGAAGCAGTCGATTTCGCTCATCGTCGAGGCACAGAACCCGAGCGGCGGTTGGCGGTATCAACCGGGCGCTCCCGACGCGGACATGTCGATCACCGTCTGTCAGGTCATGGCTCTACGCGCCGCGAACAACGCGGGGATCAACGTCCCCAAGCGGGTGATCGACAAAGCGATCGACTACGTGAAGAGTTCGTACAACCATCGATACGGCGCGTTCAACTATCAGATCGAGGAAGGGTCGAACGGGCGACGCCAGATGTCGCGGCATTCGTTCGCGCTGACCGCGGCCGGAGTCACCGCTCTCTACGGCGCTGGTGTCTACGACGATGCCCACCTCGAAGCAGGGTTACGTTTCCTACGCCAGCAGATCCACGCGTGGAGTCGAGGTGCAGAGAGCCGCTTCGACTACTACTACGGCATGTACTACGGAACCCAGGCTGCGTTTCAGCGGGGTGGTGAGTACTGGGACTTCTGGCACGAGAAGGTGTGGCGCGATCTCCTGCGCAACCAACACCGCAACGGTTATTGGCGAGACCTCGTCGGCCGCAACTACGCCACGGCTATGGCGTGCGTCATTCTTCAGGTGCCGTACCAGTACTTGCCGATCTTCGAACGATAGAGATTCTCGCGATTCCGTTGGATCGGTACCGTTTCGTCATCTCAGCTCACCACGGTGGGCGCGAACCATAGAGTGCAGTCTCGATGAGCGATCGTTCGACCTCGTTTGACATCTCTCGGCCGGAGCGTGCGCTTCGCCAGATCCGTTCGCTTCGATACCGCCGGCGGCGGATTCGTGCCGTCGACGGTTTCGCCCGATTGATCGTCGTGGCCGTCATCGTGATCTGGTCGATGTTCCTGCTCGACTGGTCGCTCGACTTGCCGCTGGCGGTTCGCGGGATCAACGCCGTGGCCGCGGTCACGTTCTTGATCTTGGCGCTGCGCGTGTTCCTCTTGGCCAGTCGTCGGCGCGTCAGCGACTCTTGGTTAGCCGCCCAAATCGAGGCGGCGTCCGAGTTGGACCAGTCCCTGGTCACTGCGGTTCAGTTAGCCGACCCGGACAATCCCCGCCGCGCTCTCTACTCTCCCGTCTTGCTCGAACGCACGGTTCAAGAAGCGGAAGAGCGGATCGAACACATTCGAGTATCGGGGCTGGTGTCGCCGCGAGGATTGGTGACCACGTTCGTTGTGCTGATCGCTCTGTTGGCGCCGCTCGTGATTGGCGCTGCCATTCGAACCGATTTGGCGTCGACGTTCGTCAAGCGGGACCTGCTGTTTCAGCGTCTCGCGTGGCCCCGCTCTTACCTCCTGGAGATCGAAGAGCCCGTCGAAGCTCGTTCCTTGATCGCCATGGGCGACCCCTTGTCGATCGTGGTCCACAAAGTTCGCGGCGGCGACGCCCGCGTGAATCTAGAAGTGACGTTCGACGACGGAAGTCGCGATCAGTTCGCGCTCGAGAAGAAGGGCGAGAATCGGTATCGGAAGGTGTTCCCGAACGTGACTCGCGATTTCGAGTTTCGACTGCGGTGCGGCGACTTCAAGAGTGAGTACTACACGGTCGTCGTTCGCAACCGGCCGCGCGTCCAGGAGATCACTCTAGAGTTTGACTACCCGGACTATACCGGGCTCGATCAACTCGCGGCTGACGGTGCCACGACCGAACGAAACCTCGGCGGCCACTTGAAGGTTCCGGTCGGCACGAAGGTCATGTACTCAGCCAAGACATCGATACCGGTCAGCAATGCGACCTGGATCGAAGAGTATCAAGCTGGGGGTGAGGCTCAGGCGACCCGCGTCGAACTCGACGTGTCGCTGGCGGGCGAACTCTCTGGGTCCTTCGTCGCACAACGCAACGGGACCTACCACTTCGAGCTGACGTCCCAAGACGGCTTCCGCAATCCGAGTCCGATTAGGTACCGAGTGGCGGTCGTTCCGGATCAACCTCCGATCGTGCAGCTTCTAAAGCCAGGCCGAAACACTGAGGTCAGCCTTCGTGCGCAATTTGCGATCGACATGATTGCGACGGATGACTTTGGGCTCACCGCGGGGCGACTCGTGTTTGCGAGTGACGACGGAACCGCCGAGGGGGACGGGGAGTTGCCGATCGTTGCGTCGATCGATCTCGAGGCCATGTCGGGGGGGGCGATCAAGGCGGAGCCTTCTCACCTCGTCGACCTCGAGCCGTTTGGCCTGCAAGAGGGTCAGCGCGTGCAGTATCACGCGGAAGCGGAAGACGCCCTCGGGCAAGTGGGCCCGTCGCGGAAGTACGTCCTGACGATCGTGGCCGAAGATGAGCTCATGCGTATTCTGCAGGACGAGTTATCGCTGGTCCGTGAGAGCCTCGAGCAGTGCCTCGAATGGCAGGGCGAGTCGCGTGACGAGATCGAGGACGTCGTCGATGCGACGATCGCCGGATCGTCGGTCCGCGAAGCCGACCTGCCTTCGCTTCGGCACGCGCGCCTGACGCAAGAGCGCGTCGACGAGCGACTCGCGGAGTCCGTCGCGAGAGTCAGCGAGATCATCGATCGTGCTCAAGAGAATCGTTTGGTTTGGAAGGAACTTCCACGCGTGGAGTCGGTGCGCGACCGACTGCGTGAGATCTCCGAGACGATGAGTCCGCCGGCCTTGGCCGGGCTGAACTTGATCGTCCGAAAGGCGGAGGAAGGGACTCGCGACGAAGTGATTGCCGCTCTGGATCATCAGCGCCGGCTCGAGCGGAGTTTGCGAGATCTCCTCGTCGACCTACGCGAGTGGGGCGACCTGCGATCACTGATCCGAAAGGTGGAAGAGCTGATCGGAACGCAGCGTCAGCTCGAGGATCACGTCAAGAGCAAGGTCAAGGACAGCCTCGACTCCGGGGGTGGCGACCGCCGCTGACGCGAGTGGTGTAGCGCGCCGGTCATTCGACCGCCCGCCGCGTCATGCCGCGTCGATTCTTGCCGGCCCCTGTCCCGTGGACTTGGCCTGTTACGGCTCGTGTCGCGGCTGGGGGGCGTTCTGAGTGTCCCGGGCCCGTAATTTCCTACCACGCTTTCCCGAAGTGTTCAGCGTCACCGCCCCGTGTTCCGAGGTATACTGCGGAGTGTAGCTCCACAACGGGACCCGGTTGTAGAAAGAGAGATCTCGATGCGAGAAGCCTGTCGTCTGTGTGTCGGGCAGCTTTGTGTCGGGCATCGTGGCCTGGCCGAAGAGCGTAGTCGTACGAGAGAACGAGCTCCGAGTCGCACCTCTCGATTGGGTTTCGTCGCACTGGTCGCCGCTATCGCCTTCGGCGGGGTTGGGCAACTCGAGGCGCAGACCGGGAGCCGGCTCTCGCGAATGCAGGAGGAGGCACGTGAGTACTTGATCTCGGTCGAGAAGCAAATGCTCGCACTTCGAGACAAGATCACGCGGTCCCAGCCGGAAGACGCCGACCGACTGCAGCAAGCGCGCAATCGATTGATCGAGACGTTGCTCGACGATGAGATGAAGCGCATCTCTGAGCAGCTTTCCCGCGAAGAGTACGACGTGGCGCTACTCGAACGCGTGTCGACCGTGCGAAAGAACCTCGAGCTGATCTTGCTCATTCTACAAGACCGCTCGATCGATCCCGAAGAACTCAAAGAGAAGCTCGAAGACATTCAAGCGCGCCGCGACTCGTTGCAGAAGACGATCGACGAGCAGCGCGACCTTCGCGATCGAACCGCCGAGATCAACCAAGCAGAGCAAGATCTTCAAGATCTCGAGAAGGCTAGAGACGCCGCGGCGGATCTGCGTGAAGACCAAGCGGATTTGCGGAACAACCCCGACTCCAAGGACCCGAACGCTCAACGTTCTCAGCAAGATCTCGAGGACATTCAGCGCAAGGCTAGCGAGCTAGCGTCAGACATGCGCCGAGCGGCGGAAGCTCGCAAGCGCGAGATGGCGAACGCGTCGGAGAACGATCCCGCCTCCGGAGATCAAAAACCGACTCCGGATCTGAACGAATTCTCGCGACAGATCGCGGGCCTCGAACGACGCGCGAACGACGGAGCGAAGCAGGGTGCCGAGCGCATTCGTGAGAACGAGGCAACGCAGGGGTCTCCGGCGGAGCGCAACTCACGGCTGAGTCGCGATTCGAAGTGGAACGAACTCGGAGCGGAGTCGGGCGAGCGAAGCGACGAGGCGAAGGAGCTGCAGTCGGAGGTGGAGGCCGCTAAGAGCGAAGCCGCCAAGGCGTCGCAGTCGCCATCGTCGTCCGCGAAGTCCAAGAGTGAAGAAGCGAAGGCTCTCGCGCGAGCAGCGGACGCGTTGAGCCGCGCGAGCCAAGCGGCGAGCGACGCGTCGGAGAAGCGAGACAGCGATCCCGCTGGCGCGCAAGAGGCCGCGGAGGCAGAGGCAAAGGCGTACCAGGAAGCTCGGGCTGCCGTATCCGACGCCATCGAGGAGCAAAAAAAGAGCGACGCCGCGAGCAAGGCGGAGAGCGGCTCCGAGAGCGGCAACTCCGAGACTGCCAACTCTCAGAACAGTGGAAGCAACCCGCAGGACTCCGGATCGCAGAGTTCTCCGTCGGATCCGGGTTCGCAGTCTCCGCAAGGTGAAGGCTCGCAAACTCCGCCGAGCGATGAAGAGCTGCGCCAACGTGCGGAGCAAGTCGCTGATGAGTTCGAGGAGTGGGCGGAACGCCCGGAGAACAAAGAGGATCCGAGCGACGACCTGATCAACGACTTCATCAAGGATCGTTTGGACGAAGCGAAGCGGGACATGAAGGACGCCGCGCGCGGCGAGTCCTCGAACCCGCAGCAGAGCCGTGAGTCCGCCTCCGCCGCCATGGAAACCGCTGCCGAGGCTATGAACCAACGTAGCCAGGACATGGCTGAGGCCGGCACACAGGCTGGTCAACAAGATAGCCTGGAGTCGCGAGCGGAAGAACTCGAAGAGCAACTCGATGATCTCAAGAAGAAGACCGAGAACGAAGCGACCAAAGACGACGCGACAGATGAGCTGCGCAAGAAGATTCAAGACGCTCAGGACGCACTGAAGCGCGCCCAAGACGCCATGAGTCAGGCGTCGGAACAAATGCCGAGCGAATCGGGATCTCAGGGTGAACAGAGTTCCGGTTCGCAACAAAGTGAGCAGCAGCGTCAGCAACAACAACAGCAACAACAAAAAGCTGAGCAGGCGCTGAGCGATGCCGAAAAGAGCCTCGACGAAGCGCGCGAAGATGCCATGGAGCGGCTCGATCGTAAGAAGAGCGAGCTCGATGACATCGAGGAGAAGCAGGATGAACTCGAGCGGTTGACCCGCGAGCAAGCGTCCGAGCAGGAAGAAGAGAATCCTGACTCCGCTTCGCGCATGGAACGCGCGGCGGGGGACATGAGCGAAGCGAGTGAGCAACTCGATCAAGGCAATACTCAGCAAGCTCAGGAAGAACAAGAAGAGGCGCTCGAGCAGCTCGAAGCCGAAGAAGAGCAGCTTCAAGAAGAACAAGAGCAACTCGAGAATCTCAAAGCCGAGCAAGATCTCATCGACATGATGGCAGTCGTTCAAGAGCTGGTCGACGGCCAAGAGTCCATTCTCGACACGACGATGGCGCTCGATGAGGAACTCGCCGGCAAGCGACCGAACCGCAAGATGAAAGCGCGGCTGTCGCAGACGGCGAAGGAGGAACGGCTTCTCGTCACCAAGGGTGAAGAGATGGCGGCCAAGCTCGAGGAAGAACGAGCGCGTGTGTTCCACTACATGATGGACGACGCGGTATCGGACATGAGCGTGATCGAGGAGAGCCTTCGCTTGTCCTTCGACCCAGGGCTCGACACCCAGTTCTTGCAACGCGATGTCGTGCAGAAACTCGGCAAGTTGAAGACGGCTCTCGAAGAAGAACTGGAGCGCCGCCAGCAACAACAGCAAGACCAGCAACAACCACCGCAGCAGCCGCCGCCGCCCAACGGCCGGCCGGCATTGGTGCCGCCAGGGGCCGAGCTTCTCGCCCTCAAACGTCTCCAGGAAGAGGTGCTCGATCGCACCGAGCGGCTCGAGGAAGAGCAGGCGGCCAACGACGGAAAACTAGACCCTGTCCTGGAGCGCGCTCTGCAGCGGCTGACGCAGCAACAGGGCAAAATATATGAGCTTACGATGAAGATTGTCGAGGATCTCAAAGAGCAACAGCAACAAATGCTCGGCGAAGAAGAAGAAGAAGAAGACACCGAAGCCGAGGGTGGCGGCGGTTAGAACCGATAAATTCCAGGAGGGCTGGCGCCGACCGGGTTATACTTTTCTGTGACCCGAGCGAGTGTCACGGGGCCTCACAAAGTGCTGTCCCGCCACGCCTTTGAGCTGAACTGTCTGGAAGGATCTCTGAATGCTGAAGAGAGCTTTATCTCTCGCGGTGCTCACCGCCTGCTCCGTCTCCACTGTGGCGCTGACACCGTCGGTGGTGTTCGCCCAGGATGCGGCCGGCAAGGGTGACGCGAAGAAAGTCGAAACTGAGAAGGTCGAGAAGACCGAGAAGGCCGAGAAGGCCGAGAAGGAAGAGCTTCGACGACTCGTCGAAGACTCGCAGGACAGCGTCGAGAAGATCCTCGACGACATGTCCGAAAACCTTCGCGAGATCGAAGAGCTCCTGAAGAAGCGCGATACTGGCAAAGGTACCGTCGCGCGACAGAAGAAAGTCCTTCAACAGCTCGACCAGCTGATCGACGAAGCGGGTAAGACCTGACCGAGCGGACAATCCGGCGGTACGTCGGTTTCGAAGCAGCAGCAGGATCAGCAGTCGAAGAAGGATCAGAAGCAAGGCCAGAAGCAGCAGAAGATGTCGCAAGAGAAGCGAGAGCAACTCGAGCGCGAAATGGCCAAGCAGGAGAAGCAAGAGCAGCAGGGTCCGAGCAAGCACGATCAGTCGTCCGAGGGTGAGAACCCCAAGGTTGAAGTTGGTGCTCTCAAAGGCAAGAAGGGTCAGGGACGTTGGGGTCGATTGCCGCGCACGGACATCGAGAAGATGTACGAAAACGGTCGTCGCAAGCTTCCGGAGAAGTACCGAATCCTCCTCGAGGAGTACTTCCGCAGACTCCCGGCTTCCAACTCCAAGTGAAACGACCGACTGAGGTTCTTTCGAATCCCGAGGATCCTCCGCCTACCGCGGTGGATCCTCGCGCGCGCTCAGGCGACGCCGCCGTTGGCATTGGCCACGGCCGCGGCGCTGTGCCGCAGCGATCGCTCCGCCTCCTACCCAAATTCATCGCCTTCGGGCCCACCACATTCATCGCCTTCGGGTTGGCGGGAGCCTTAGCGCTTGCGCTGTCGGGTACCGGTTTGCTCCGCGCTGCACCTGGTTTCGACCGTGCGCAAGTCGTTCCCGCTAGCTTTCGACAGACGGGTGAGAAGTCGGGTGTCGGTGCTATCGGAGGAGTCGCGCGTCGTATCGATCGATCGATTCAGCGCGGCGTTCGTTTTCTGGCCAAAAGTCAGAAACCGAATGGTGCCTTCTCGAAACGGTTTCCGGTCGCGGTGACCGCGCTCGGTGGGATGGCGCTGCTCGGCAGTGGCGTGGAGTACGGCCGCGGTCCTCACCATGAGTCCCTTCACCAAGCGATCGCGTATCTCCTCGATCGAGCGGAGAAATCGCACGTCGGCTACATGCACGACAACGGCGACTCCGCGTCGCGCATGCATGGCCACGCGTACGCGGTGCTGTTCTTGGCTCAGGTCATGGGCTCGACTTCGATCAAGCCGTTCTTTGCCGCCAAGATCCGCAAGACGGTCAAAGCTGGAGTGCAGTTGATCGAGAGCTCCCAGAGCCTTGGCGGCGGTTGGTACTACGAGCCAGATACTCGGGATCGGACCAAAGACGAAGCGTCCATCACCGTTTGTTGCTTACAGGCGTTGCGGGCCGCCAAAGATGCAGGCATGGCCGTGGGCCCCGAGACGATCAAGAAGGCGCTTCTCTACTTGGAGAAGTGTTCCAATCCAAACGGGTCCTTTCGATACTCGTCGAAGTCGCCCGTGACGCAGACGAGCTACGAAATCACCGCTGCGTCAGTGTCGACACTAGACGCCGCCGGCGAGTATCACAGTGAGCTTCACAAGAGAGGCGTGGGGTACCTGCTCGACAAGGTCGGGCGATATCCCAAGAACCCACTGAAAGCCGCTCAGAGATACCCGTTCTACGGGAATCTGTACGCAGCCCAGGTTTACTTTCAACTAGGGGGCGAGCGGTGGAAGACGTGGTCGGCAGCAGCCTACCCACGACTGCTCGCAGAGCAAGCGGCCGACGGTGGTTGGCGGCTTCCTCAATTTGGTTCGGAGTACGCCACGGCAATGGCGCTCCTGACGCTCGAGATCCCGTTGGGATATCTCCCCGTTTTCGAGAGGTGATCATGCCCGAACTCGTGTTGACGACGATCACGCAAGATGCGTATCGATCTGACGAAGAAGATGACCCTGGGCCATGTTGCTCTGACGAGGATCCTGGCGGGGCGGTGATGCCGTTGTCACATCTGGTCGAACGGCTCCGCGTAGCGCAGGGCTGGGGGGCACGCTGTACTGCTTCAGGTTCGGGCGACGCAGATGTCGGCCAAACGAAACGATGGGGGGCACGCGGTACTGCTTTAGGTTCGGGCGACGCAGATGTCGGCCAAACGAAACGATGGGGGGCACGCTGTGCTTCTCCTCGCTGACGCTGCTCGGATCGGCGGCTTCTTCACCGAGAATCATCTCTCACTGACTATCGCGTTCTGGATCGTGACTCTGCTCGCGGTTGTCGGCACGATCGTGCGGCGATCGTTCCTCGATACCGCGCTCGGTCATTACCATCCGCGCTTTCGGGAAATGCGGGTCTCGGAGGACTTCGACGAAGCAGCCAAGCTGCACCGCATCGGCGTATCTTTGGCCGTGTGGCATCATTTCGTGCGCAGCGTTTGGGTCGCTCTGTTCCTGGGCATCGGCGTGGCAAAAGAACAGTGTTGGTACGTGCCGGCGGACTGGTGGAGCCACATCGGTACGCGCGGCGCCGTGTCGTTGATCGAGCTGTTCTTGCTGAGCATGGTGCTTCTCGAACTGCTCCCTCAAGTGGTGGTCGGGTGGCGAGGTCGTCAGTTAGCGCTCGGGATGTTGCCGACGCTGTGTCGAATCGAATCGGCCATGTCTCCTGTGACCCGGTCGTTTCGTTGGTTGCGGCGCGCCTTTCTTCGCTTCATGGGCGAAGGCACAGAGCAGAGCGAGGCAGACTTAGCCCAGGACGGCATACGCGCGGCTGTCGAGGTTGGTGAGCGAGAAGGCGTCATCCAGCCCGGCGAGAAGGACATGATCGAGTCTCTTCTCGAGTTTCACGAGGCGGAGATACTCGAGGTGATGACGCCGCGGACCGATATGGTTTGCTTCGAAGCGGCGCTGCCGGTCGACGAGGCGGTCAAGCACGCCATCGAGTGCGGGCACTCGAGAATTCCCGTCTATCGGGAAGACATCGATCACATCATCGGTGTGCTCTACGTGAAAGATCTTCTGCGCTACGTCTCCAATGGCGCCCCCAGCGAGGTCGACCCCGGGTCGATTCCAGTGGAGAAGGTCGTGCGGAAGATCAACTTCGTACCGGAGACGAAGAAGATCCAAGAACTCCTGGCGCAGTTTCGCGCCGAGCGTTTTCACGTCGCCGTGGTCTTGGATGAGTACGGCGGAACGTCGGGTCTGGTGACGATCGAGGACATCCTCGAGGAGATCGTCGGAGAGATCGAAGACGAGTACGACAGCGAGACCGATGAGCTGATCCGCAAGATCGGAGACAACACCTACGATCTCGACGGGCGCGCGCCCATCGATGAGTTCAACGAGTTCACCGGGGCCGGGATTCCAGAAAGCGATGACTACGAGACCGTGGCCGGTTTCGTCATGTCTTCGTTGGGTCGCGTGCCGAAGGAAGGTGACAACTTCGAATTCGAGAGTTACCGGTTCAAGGTGACGGCGGCCGACGAGCGGAAGATCAAGTCCGTGCAGGTCCAAGAGCTTCCGCGCGCGAGTTGAACCCCCATGTCTGCCCGCAAGTTTCAGCTTCACTCGACTCGTGGCCTTGTGGTTCGCTGGGTGGCGTACTCCAACACGTCTCAGATCGTGCACCTGTTTACACGAGATCAAGGCTTGGTTTCGTTGTTGGCCAAGGGGTCACTGCGGCAGGGGCGAAAGTCGTCGTCGTTCCCGGTTCCGTTCGATCTCCCCGGTTGGTACGACGTCTCGTACCGGCAGCGATCCGGTGATCTGGGGCTGGCGACCGAGGCGCGACTGATCGAGGGGTTCGATCACCTGCGCCAGTCCCTGCCGGCTTACCTCGAGGCGTGTCTGGCGCTCGAGTTGATGCGCAAGTTGTTTCGTCCTGGAGATCCTCACCCCCAGTTCTTGCGCGGAGCACTGTCGTTTCTCAAACTCCTGTCGGTCGGGCGAGGTCGGCGCGTGTTGCGACTTCACTTCGTCACCAGTTTGTTGCGCGAGATCGGGTTCGCTCCTGAATGGTGGCATTGCGTCGAGTGCGAGCGTCCCCTCGAGGGAGGGCCGACCGCCGTCCGACTCCCGGCGGGCGGCGTTTGCGCGAGCTGTCGAACGTCGAGCGATCGCGACGTCACTGCGCCGACGCTTCAGTTCTTGCGCGACGAAATTCAGCTTCCGTGGGGGCAGATCCCTGGGATCGACGAAGACGCGTCGTATGTTGCCGAAGCGTGGAGCCTCACGCTTTCGACCCTCCTGTATCACCTCGAGTCGAAGCCACGTTCTCTGCGATTCTTGGATGCGATTACCCGGTCTTGACGAGCGAGCTACCGCGGAATCGGCGTGGTGGGATCGCCGAGTAGGACCCAGGTACGCGTGACTTCGGAGTCGGGGTATGCTTGCTGCGCTTCAATGATTGCGCCTCCGAGCGTCGTTGCGTGAGGTGAGTTCATCACGCGAAACATCTCCTGGGCGAATTGCTGCTGCTCGAGATGTGACGTCACACCGGTCGGACCGAAATAGCCGATGGCGCCGCGGTCGGCGACGGTGACGAGCGCTTCCGCCAACGACGGCGTCTCCGGATGGATGAAGTACGCACTGAGGCAGTTGAACGACGCGACTAGCGGGAGGTGACCGAGTTCGCCGAGAGGGTAGGCGTCGTCGAGAACCGTATCGGTACTCAACTGCGATTCGTCCGACCACTGCTGCCGACTTCCGTGCCCAGAGTAGATGATCCAATCCGAATCGCCCCAGGCGGTGGAAATGTCGTCGTTCTCGGGGCCCGGTACGTGAGTGACGTCCGACGACGCGAGCGACGTCCCCAGGAATTGGCTGAAGGCGGTGAATCGCGGATCCGGCCCGGAGACGAGGGCAACGTGCGATCCGGGGCGAACAGCCTGCGTGGCGAGCTTGGCCACGACGGCTTCGCACTCTTGCGAGTTCGCGACCGGGAGGCGCCCGATGGCGAGATCGGCTCGCCCGTCGCCGTCGACATCCGAAAACGGCAAGTCCGACGCGCACTGGAATGCCGCGGTTTCGATGAGGCGAGTCGGAATGACGTGTCGGTCTGACGGGCCGAGGTTTTCCCGAGGGTCGAACGTCGCGTCTCCGACGAGGAGAGCAAATCGGGGAGCCGGGCTCGGCCATTCGCGGTGCGTGTGCGAGAGGAATCGATCGAGGGCCAGCGATGTGTTTCGACCGCCGTCGAAACACGAACGAACAGACTCCCACGGCACTACCTCGACCGACCAACCCTCCGACTCTCGACGCTCGACGAGCGGAGCGAGAATGCCGATCCACGCGCCGGGCGCGATGATCACGAGATCGACCGCGTCGATCGGTGTCGCGACCGGGGTAGCCGCAGGGCTGGCAGACAGTACAGGAAGCACGCCGCCCGACGACGCTGCGACGCACGTCGCCGTCTCCAGGGTGGGCGGGATCTGCAATCGGGCGGTCCACGTGCCGTCCCGGGCGGGTCGGATGACGACGTTTTCGACTCGAGTCGGGGGCCGTTCCTGGGACCCTAGGAAGACTGCGATGTCGGAGTCGGCAAACCCGCCGAGTTCGAGTGACTGGCCGCCGACCGCGTCGGACCGAATGGCGTCGTTGGTGGCCAACAGCATTCGCGTGTACGACAGGTCGATGCGATCGATGAAGACAAGGCTCAGTGGCCCCGACTCGTCGATCGATTGCAGCTCGATCAGGTGGACACCGCCGGTCAAGAGCGGGCCCGGCACCTCGATCTCGATCTGCCGAGCTCCCCGTCCGTCGATCGCGATCGTCTCCAGCTCGACGCCGTCGAAGCGAACGGTGATCACGTGGTCCCTCGTCGAGAGTGGGGCGTCGGTGAACGCCTCCAAGGCCACTGCGAGCTGACCGTGATCGGTGGATATCGCGTGAGGTATGTCCAGCTCGATCGCGTGCGTTCCTCCCGAGACGAGAGTCGCACCGAAGTAGTGATCCCGGTTTTGGCCGGACTCCAGGGACGCGACGTAGATGGAGTTGCTCTCCCAATTCACGTTCGTGCTGCCGGTCGTGCTGAAGGAACTCCCGGTGGGTGTGCCGTCGAACGCGGCGGGCGGCGCCGGCGTGCCACTCGACGCGCTAGCGGACAGCGTGAACACGTCTACCTTGGACTCCAGGCTCTCGAAGATCGGCGCCACGAACGTCACGGAGTCTTCGTCATCGAGGGTCCCATCGCCGCCGTCGTGAATCTCGGCGGGCCAGGCGACGCCGTCTCTGAAGAGTCGCACTTGATTCGATGGCGAGCGGTCGGGAAGGCCAGCGTCGACGAGGTCCGACGACTGCACTCGATGCAGACCAGCGCGGTCGACGCGAATCTCGACGATGCCGGTGGTGGAGGGCGTCGGCGCGATTGTGGCCGACGTTGTCGCTGACGCGGCGCTCAGCGCTGAACGAGTTCCGCGCGGTGTCGCGCTGTCTCGTTCTTTGGCGACGTCGTTGAACGTTCCCGTCGCCAAGATCTTGCGGGCGAGGTGGCGTCGGCCGCGGGTGTCGATCGTCCACAGGGCGTAGACCGTACTCGGATTCGGGGATCCAGCATCGACGACGACGTAGTGCGTCCGACTTCCCGGTTGCCCTTCCGCGGCGACCGGCCTGCCGACGAGAGGCCGGGCCACCCCGCTCGCCTCGGCGACGCGTTCTACTTCGAATCCGACGATCTTCCATTCCGCTTCGGTGATCCACTCGATAGTCGTTCCCACCGTCGATCTCGTTGCGGTGGCGGACGTGATGACGACCGGCGTCAGCGTGCCCCACTGAATCGACCCAGGATTGACGGTCCCGCCACCATTGTCGTTTTCACTAGCGGGACCGCCGAACCCACTGCCGTGAGTATCGTCATCGTAGGGGTCGATCACCATCGGTGCGGTTGCGAACACCGTTTCGACGTTGTGCAGCATGCCACCGGTCGTGTCGAAGAATTGTAGGGACGGCAAGCTCACGGAATCGTCGTTGCCAACCACGCGTAGGAATCGTCCATTGGGAGCGCCGTTGTCGAAGATCGTCGATTCCAGTCGATCGAGCGCTTGCACGGTCGAGTTGTCGACGACTTGGATTCCGGTTGCGTTCATGTATCGGAAGTAGCTGTGGGCTACTCGCAGCCGACCACCGGCGAGGACGGTAAAGCCGTATCGAGCCGGCGGTGCACTACTGGTAATCAGGGCTAGATTGCCGACGACCGGCGGATCGCCGATGGCTTGGAACACGCCACCCGACTCGACGAGCAGCGTGGTGTTGCCGCCGAGCTCCAGCGTTGCCCCCGGCCCGATGCTCAGCAGCCCGCGCACGGTGGCGTCGTCGTCGATCTGTAGCGTCAGTCCAGGGTCTATTTCCAGGGAGCCGCTGTCGACGATCACGTCGTCTTGGGTGTGGACGTCGGTCGCAGGGAAGAGCTGAGTTCCGTTGGTGACGACGAGTGTTCCAAAGTCGTTCGTTCCGTTCGTCGTGATCGTGCTGACGCCGCCCCCGTCGAACACGACGCGCTGCGTCGTCGCCGAATACGTTGCGTTGTTCGTCCAGTTGCCGTCGACCAAGGTGTCGCCACCGGTGTTGTCTTGATCCAAGAATGTGCCGTCGATCAGGACGTTGCCACCGATGTCGATGGTGCCATCTTCGGCGTCAAGGGTGGCGTCGGCGTCGACGCTTAGACTTTCCCGAATGGTCTGCGTGCGATTGTTGTCGCTCAAGCCGCAGTAGCCGCGGCGAATGCGCATGCCGTTGCAGGTCGTGTCCGCACAGTACAGTAGGAAGCTGAACTGACTCTTGTTGCATATGACGTCGCCGTTGAACATGAAGGGCGACGCGATAATCGCGAAGTTCAGAAAGTTACCACGGTCGAAACGAAGTTGGCCGGGTCCAATGAGTGCCCCCGGGGTCGCCAACGTCAAATCATCGTGGACAGAGAGTCGGTGGCCGTTCACGTTGATGGAGCTTGCGCCTTGCAAGATCAGATCGCGGCAGCGAGCGTTGCGGGTGAGCACTGGATATCGCGGCCGGCCGGCCGGCAACGTCACGTCGTCGTTTTGGTTGGGGCGACCATTGGTCCAGTTGGCGTTCGAGAACCAGTTGGTGCTCGCGTTGCCCGTCCAAGTCGTCGCTCCTGAACAGAGCGTTGTCGCCAGCACAATCGAAACGAGAGTAAACCATCGAGCCATCGGAGCCTCCTTCTTACAGTGCTGTTATCGACTGCAAGAAGGCGACTTCGGTTGAGGGATAGGACGTGGGGCAGAGCGTATTTTTACGCGTTACGTCTTACGCGTTACGTCTTACGCGGATCACTAAGGACAGGCGCTGAAGCTGTCGCAATCGAGTGCGGCTAGCGTGACCGTATCGCAATCCGGGAACGGAGCCGCCGGAGGTGGCCCCATCGTGAACAGTGTACCGAGCATGTAGACGGTGTCGCCGATGTCGATGCCGTCGTCACCGTTGGCATCGGCGGCGGCATTGCACGCGAGGCCGGGTGTACCCGGTGTGAACAAAACCGATAGGAGGAGGATCGGATCGGCGATGTCGAACCCGCCGTCGACGTTCAGGTCGCCGCGCACGAAGGCAACGTCGACGACCGGGTCGCACAGTTCGATCGTTCCGAAGATGCAACCGTCGCCCTGTTGGCAAAAGGTGATGCAAAAGGGGTCGATGGTCCCGGTGACGTGTACGTAGTCGCCCACTTGAAACGACCCCAAGCCGGTGACGTACAAGCCGCCACTGTCCGGAGCGAACAGATCGCACTCGACTCCTTCGACGATCGTTCCACAACCGTCGAAGGTGATCTGGGCCACGGCGGTGGTGGCCGTCGCCGGGAGTAGGATGACAAGGAGGCCCAAGGCGCGAAGGGTGAGCTTGGGGAGAACGCCGACTGTGTGAATCTGTCGAGACATCGACGGAGCCTTTCGGGGAACGGGGGACGTGAATCACCTTTTTGGCCATGGTAGTCGAGTTTGCGGCGTCGCCAAGCGCCGTTCATCGGCCAGGCCTTGCCCGGTTCCGCGAAGTCCCGGATAATCCCGCCCCCTTGAGGAGGCGTTGTGGTCGAGACTGGATCGTTGAAGCGCGAGATGTCGTTGAAGTGCGTCGGGACTGCCCCGCCGGCCGGGCTCCGGTGTGCGGCCTGGCTTTATGCATTGTTGTTCGTCGTCGGTTTTGCGGCGCCCGTGGCCGCAGACTGGAAGTGGTCGGCCGAACGTGGGTGGCACGACGCCAATAAGTCGATATTGAACACGCCGCTGGGCTTGATGACCGAAGCCAACAAGGCGTTTGCCGCGCAGCGCTACTCCGAGTCGGCGCTGGGCTTTCGACTCCTGGTCGACTCCCATCCCGAGTCCGAACTGGTTACAGCCGCGTTCATGAAGGTGATGGAGTCGCAGTATCTCGGTCGGAGGTACACCGAGTGCCTCGCCACGATCGATGAAATCTTGCTGCGCAAGCCCGGGGCCGACGTTCTGTCGCAGTTGATCAAGCGCAAGTACGAGATCGGGACCGCCTTCATTACCGGAACTCGCCGTCGGTTCTTCGGAATCTCGATGTCCGCCGAGAACTACGGAGTCGAGATCCTCGACAGTCTCGTCGAGCGCTTTCCGTTCCAACCCTACTCTGACGATTCGCTGTACCACATAGCGGCGTACTACCTGGGACGACGTGAGTACCTCGAAGCGGAAGTCGTGTACGAGCGGCTCATTAGGGACTACCCCCAAAGTGACTGGGCGGGTCTTGCCGAATATCAAATCGGGGCTTCTGCACTCAGCCGCCTCAAAGGCTCGGAGTACGACTTCGGGTCTGTCGACAAGGCTGAGCGCCGGCTACGCCGATACCTGCGTCTGTACCCCAGCGGGGGCAACGCGCAGGCCGCTAAGGAGGGACTCGCGAGAGTGAGTGAACTCCGGGCGGAGAAGCTCTTCGGTATCGCCCAGTTCTACCAACGCGAAGGCAAGACGAACGCAGTTCGAACCTATCTGCAGCGACTGACCCGCGACCACCCTGAGACTCGGGTCGCGGCGAAGGCCCTGCAATTGTTGCGGAAGATCGCTGAAGACCAGAGTCCCGATCCCCAAAAGGGGAAGGGGGACGACGGTGGTTCTTAGATCTCTCGCGTTCGGAATGCTGCTGCTGAGCGTCGGGTGTGGATACACCCTCGGGTATCGAATGCCCGGGAACGTGACACGCGTCAGCGTGCCGACGTTCGACAATCAGACGTTTCCGTTGCGAAGGGAAGTAGAGTTCGATCTGACACGAGCGGTCAGGCGCGAACTCGAGCTGGGCACAGACGTGAAGCTTGCTTCGGGATCGCAGGCGGACGCCATTCTGCGGGGCACGATTCGTCGTTTCGACGAACGTGTTCTGTCCGAGGGTGTTCTCGACGCAATTCTAGAGTCGAGCATCAACGTCGAAGTTCATGTCCGGCTCGAGCGAACCGTCGACGGGAGTGTCCTTTTTGATCACGTCATCTCCGACCACGCCGCGTTCTCCGTGGTTGCCGGCGAAACCGTCGAAGACGCCCGGCGCGAAGCGATCGATGAGATCGCCGAGCGACTCATCGCAGAGATGGAATCCTGGGAGTAGGACGATTACATCGTCGCGACGTCCCCTTGCACTCGGAAGGGACTCGCGACCGTGAGCGATTCTCAACTACCCGCCTCTCCGGAACGAGGTCCGGGGTCTCGATACATCGGGATCGCGCTTCTACTCCTCGCCTTCATCGTTTTTCTGTCGTTGCCCATGGGCGCGGCACCTGGCAAAGAAGACTACACCCGGATTCGACAGGCGCTACGCGATGGCGACGTCGAGTCGATGGTCGTGATCGTTGCCGAGAACAAGATTCGCGGACAATTCAGGGCAAAAGGGGCGGACGATCCCGGTCTGTTTCAGACGGTTGTCCCGACCGACGACTTGGTCACCGCGATCCTGCAAGACGTCGACGAGTACAACCAAGCGAACCCCGACGTCGCCGTGGCTGTCGAAGTGCAGCCCCGGGCCAGCGCTTACCTGATCGCGCTCATCCAGATCTTCCCGTGGCTGTTGATCGGCGGAGTGATCATTTGGATGGTCGTTCGTCATCAAAAGAACATGTCGGGCGCGGGTGGCAACGCGTTCGGTAAGAGCCGGGCGCGCCTCGCTAGCCCCGGAGGCAAGGTCACGTTCGCTGACGTCGCCGGCGTCGAAGAAGCGAAAGATGAAGTCTTCGAGGTCATCGAGTTTCTGCGAGATCCCGATCGATTCCGAAAGCTGGGGGGTCACATCCCCAAGGGCGTCATGCTGGTCGGCTCGCCGGGGACCGGAAAGACGCTGCTCGCGCGGGCGGTTGCCGGTGAGGCCGGCGTACCGTTCTTCTCGATATCGGGATCGGACTTCGTCGAGATGTTCGTCGGCGTCGGCGCGTCGCGGGTGCGAGATCTGTTCCGGCAGGCGCGCGAGCACGCACCGTGCATCGTCTTCCTGGATGAGATCGACGCGGTCGGGCGGCGTCGCGGTGCGACCGCGGCGGGTGGTTCCGAAGAGCGCGAGCAAACCTTGAATGCGATCCTCGTCGAGATGGACGGGTTCGACTCCGATTCGGGGGTCATCGTCATGGCCGCCTCGAACCGGCCCGATGTTCTCGACCCCGCCCTCATGAGACCGGGGCGTTTCGATCGTGAGATCACGGTCGATCTCGCCGACATGAAGGGGCGACTGGCAATCCTAAAGGTGCACTCCCGCGAGGTTCCGCTCGGCGCGGAGGTCGAACTCGAACAGGTCGCGCGCGGGACGCCCGGTTTCTCAGGGGCTGATTTGGCCGCGCTGGTCAACGAGGCCGCTCTGATCGCTGCTCTCGAGTCCGCCGACGCCGTTCTCCTGGAGCACCTCGAAGAAGCTCGGGACAAGGTTCGGTGGGGGCGCGCCAAGAAGAGCCGGGTCATGGAAGAGGACGATCGTCGAGTGACGGCGTACCACGAGGCCGGCCACGCGATCCTGGCGCACCTCATTCCAGAGGTCGAGCCGCTGCACAAGGTGACGATCATTCCTCGGGGGATGTCCCTGGGCTCAACCATGCAGTTGCCGCTTCGAGATCAATATCACCTCTCCCGAACACAGGCGTTCGGCAACTTAATGGTTCTTCTCGGGGGGAGGATTGCAGAGGAGGCGTTCTGCGAGGACGTCTGCAGCGGCGCCTCCAACGATCTCGAGCGCGTTTCTGATCTGGCTCGACGCATGGTCTGCAACTGGGGCATGAGTGAGAACCTCGGCCCGATCGTGTTCAGTGACCCGACTGCCATGCCGGGAGAAAACAACCCTGGTATCGAGGCGATGAGCGAGGAGACCCGTCAAGCGATCGACCGTGAGATTCGTGATCTCGTCGCCGAGGCGTACGAGCGTGCGACTTTGTTGATCGAGGAGCATCGAGAAGACGTGGACGCGATCGCCATGGCTCTACTCGAGGAGGAGACGCTCAACGGCGAAGAGGTCCAAGAACTCATCGAGCTAGGTGCCGCGGTGGCGTGACGCAGTTTCGGGTCGGCGTTACACTGTGCCCGCGCTAAGCTGTGCGCGCTGACGCCCACCCGCCTTGTGTTGCCAACCGGCAAGGAACCACCGATTGCGCGTTCTCGGAATCCTCAACGTCACACCCGATTCGTTCTCTGACGGCGGCGTCAACCGCGACCCTGCGGTCGCGGTGGCCCGCGCACACGAGATTGCCGAGGCCGGCGCCGACGCGCTCGACGTGGGCGGCGAGTCCACACGCCCGGGTTCTGATGAGGTCTCTGTCGCGTCCGAACTCGAGCGGGTGATTCCCGTTCTGGACGCACTCGGTGACGACTACCCCATTCCCATTTCGATCGATACTCGTCGCGCTGCCGTTCTCGAAGCGGCGGTCGCGCGTGGGGTGACCATTCTCAACGACACCGCGGCGCTGCGTGACGATCCCGAAATCGGCCACGTGGCCGCGCAGTCAAACGTGCGAGTGATCCTCATGCACCGGCAGGGGACTCCGGCGACCATGCAAGTCGCTCCGCGCTACGACGATTCCGTCGCCGAGGTCCGAGCGTTCTTCGAGGAGCGCGTCGACGCGGCGCGCAGTGCGGGGATCGCCCACGACCGTTTGATCCTCGATCCTGGCCTCGGCTTCGGCAAACGGCCTCGTGACAACTTCGAACTCATGAGGGCGCTTCCGCAGCTGCAAGTCGATGGCTTGCCAATGCTCGTCGGCGCTTCTCGGAAGTCGTTCCTCGGCATGTTCGACGACCGGCCGTCCGCCGATCGACTGCCCGGGTCGCTCGCCTTCGTAGCGGCGTCGCGATCTCGTGGGGCCGCGTGGGTCCGCGTGCACGACGTCGAAGAGACGGTCGCGTTTCTGCGCACACTCGACGCGATCGACGCTGACGTGTTGGAGGGCGCCTCCTCATGATCTTCAACGCGTTGCTTCGTTACATCGAAGACTGGCCGATCCTCGTCGCGTTCGAGATCTTCGTGATCTATCTCGGCGTCTACTACTTCATTCGCTTCTGCGAGGGCACGCGGGGAGCCGGAATCCTCAAAGGGCTCGCGGTGATTCTCATGCTCACCGCAATCGCCATCGAGATCGGAGCGGAGAGCTTCCGACTCGAGCGCATTGGCGAGATCGCGCACTGGATCACCCCGGCTGCCATCACCGCGCTCGTGATCTTGCTGCAGCCCGAGCTTCGCCGGGGTTTGAGCCGGCTCAGTCAGTCGAAGCTCTTCGGAGAGTTCCTGAAAGAAGAGCACGAAGTCGTCGGCGAGATCATCAAGTCGACGTTCCGAATGGCGAAGAACAAGGTGGGAGCCTTGATCGCGATCGAACGCGAAGACAACTTGCAGCAGTACATCGACCGCGGGACGCCGCTCGACGCCGAAGTGCGCAGCGAGTTACTGAGCACGATCTTCCACCCCGGGACCGAACTTCACGACGGCGCGGTGGTCATGCGTCGCGGCCGTATTGCCGCGGCGGGAAGCCTGTTTCCGCTGTCCGAGAGTCCGAAACTCGGATCGTGGGCAGGGACGCGACACCGCGCAGCGGTGGGCCTCACGGAAGAGACCGACGCCGTCGTCGTCGTGGTCAGCGAAGAGCGGGGTGAGGTGTCACTTTGCGTGCGGGGCGAGATCAAACGCGCCCTCGATCGTGACGAACTCGAACAGGAACTGCGCACGTACTACGCCCTGAAAGAAGAGACCGACACCGAGCCGGTCGCAGTACCGGAAGGGCAAAGCTGATGGCGAGAAAGAAGAGCGTACTCAAAGAGATGTTCTCGTCCGACTGGCGCAACAAGGTGTTCGCGCTGGCTCTGTCGTCGGTCATCTGGTTCATGGCGTACAACGCACAGAAGACGGAGAAACAGTTCGAGTGCGAGGTACTGTTTCTCGCTTCCTCAAAGCGGGCCATCGTCGGTGCGACAGACGAGGACCAGCCGGTCGGCGTTCCGTTCAACGGGAAGATTTCGATCACACTGTCCGGACAACGTCGCGATCTCGAGGAGTTCGAGCCGGCCAACGAGATTCTCGTGGGCCGCTTCAGGACTGAGTGGCTCGATGCCGACGGTATTCTCGACATGAATCGTCTCGACGCGTTCGAATCCTTACCCGAAGGGTGTTCGATCGTGCAGTGCGTCCCCGCGCGACTGCGCTGTGAGGTCGAAGGCCTGGTCATCGTCAAGAAAGAAGTACAGGCGGTGGTCGGGAAACCGACCGACCTCACGCTTACCGCGAGATCGACCGTGCAACCCTCGACCGTCAGTATCATCTGCCCCGAGGGAGCCAAGGATAATATCGAGGTGTTCACTAGTTTCATCGCGGTTGGCGAGGAACCGAAGAAGGTTACGCCCGGCGTTGGCTTGACGTTCAAAACCGATCCGCGCTACTCGAGCTTCACTGATTTCGTCAACGACCGGGGCGATGCCGAACCGACGGTGACGGTCACTATCGAGTTGGTCTCGGCGACGAAGAGTGAGAAGTTCGCTATCCCCTTGGGCTACATCGTGAGCGGCGGTTTCGGCATCGCCAAGGACGCGTATCAAGTCCGCAGTTTTACCTTCAAGGGGACAGAGGCGGCGTTGTTAGCGATGAAGAAAGCGGTTGCGGCCGGCGAGGTGAAGGCCTACGTGCTCACCGAGATCTTCGCGGCGCAGGCAAGCAAGACCGTCACCGAGTTCGATATGGACATGTTCGAGTTTCATGGATTGCCGCCCGGCGTGTCTGCGCAGAATGTTCAGGGCGGCGTGCTCTACGAGATTCTCAATCTTGGCTTTTGAGAAAAGATGACGAAGGAGACAAGTAGTGAGCGAGCCGGTCAACCTGTTCGGCACCGACGGTATTCGTGATCGAGCCGGCGAACGATTTCTCAGCGCGGAGTCCCTCGAAAGAGTCGGCTTTGCACTTGCGAGCTTTGTGCGCGGCGGCGTCGACAACCTGATCCGAGACCCACGAATCTTGATCGGTCGAGACACTCGAACGTCGGGACCTGAGATCGAAAGCATCTTGGCCTCGGCTTTCGCGCGACGCGGGTGCGTCGTCGATCGGGCCGGCGTCGTACCGACCCCGGCGGTATCGAACTTGGTGGCCGAACTCGACTACGACCTCGGCATCGTCATCTCGGCGTCGCACAACCCACCGGACTTCAACGGTGTGAAGGTCTTCGATCGACGTGGTCAGAAGCTCGACGTGATCAGCGAGGAACGAATCACCGCGCTGTATCACAATCTCCCGGACGGCGTCGATCGCGAACACGACGATCACGTCAATCGCGACGACCTCGTTGCGAAGTACCTTGACGGCTTCGCGCCGTTTCACGGTCAGTTCGAAGGCATGACGATCGTGCTCGACTGCGCCTTCGGAGCGACCGCCCCGGTTGCCAAGGAAGCGTACGAGTCCACCGGTGCGCGAGTGATCGTGCTCAATACCGAACTCGACGGCTCGCGCATTAACGTCGATTGCGGCTCGCTCAACCCGGGCCTGGTCGCCGAGCGCGTGTTGGCCGAGAAAGCCGACCTCGGTGTCGCCTTCGATGGTGACGGCGATCGCGCAATCCTCGTCGACGAGACCGGCCAAGTCGTCGATGGCGATGAAGTCATGGCGTTGTGGGCGTTGGCGCTGAAGGCGCAAGGGAAGCTCACCGGCGACGTCTTGGTCGCGACGGTGATGTCGAATGCCGGCATGGAGAGTTACCTCCGTGACAACGGCGTCGAGTTGATCCGCACGTCGGTGGGAGATCGCGAAGTCTTCCAAGAGATGGAGTTGCGAGACGCCGCCCTCGGCGGAGAGCAGTCGGGACACATCATCGATCGAGCGTACGCCGCCACCGGCGACGGCATCCGCACCGGTCTATCGATGGCGTCGCTCATCCGCTCCGAGGGCAAGCCACTCTCCGTCCTGCGAAAGCCCATCCCGCGGTTCCCACAAATCCTCCTCGGCGTCGAAGTCGTCTCGAAGGTCGCCTTCAACGACATCCCCGAGGTCGTCGCACGCGCGAACCAGATCGAAACCACTCTCGAAGGACGCGGACGGCTACTCCTGCGTTACTCCGGCACCGAGCCGTTGGCGAGGATCTTGATCGAGGGCCCGGACCCCAGCGAGAACGAGTCGCTCGCCAACGGCCTCGCCGACACCTTGCGCGGCTGCGCGGCGCTGCACTAAAGGCCCAGCCGGAAAGTGCAGGTGCGGTGAGTCGTGGAGTTCGGCGGAATCTCACCATAAGCAATCCTCAACGATGCGCCTCGAAGGCCCCTTTGAAGGGCGCATCGTGGCGTGGCTCGAACACCAGTGGGTTGGGGATGGCCGAGTCTTCTGCTCGCCACCGACTATGAGGTAGAGGTGGGCTTTGGCGCGGGGGCAGTGGTTGGAGACCGGGACGGCTTCGAACGTCGGACGGGCGAATCGGGGTCGGTCCGGGTCTGTTCGGGGCGTTGGGCATCGGTAGTGCCCGATGCTTGCGGAGGCGCGTCGGGCGATGAGCCGGGTGCGCTGGGCGGCGTGATCCGTGACCGGCCTCGTACGCTGCTCATCGTTTGCCGGCGACGCCTCGCCCGCGTCACGCCCCGAGACGATTCCTGTCGTGCTGGCTGGCGATGATCTTCTCCTGCATGAACGCGATCCCGTAGCATCGTTCGGCGTGCCGAAGGTTGTGAGCACGACACAGGCAACGAAGGTTGTCGGCGGTCGTAGCTCCGCCTTTCGCGAAGGGTTCGATGTGATCGATCTCCAAGCGCGTGCGTTCCTCGCA
>JAJFFE010000390.1 GCA_021776775.1 Planctomycetota bacterium
CACGGTGCGCGGCGGTCTTCGACGGAATCTCACCATTCGTAATCCTCAACGAATCCACCAATTCGCCTGCGAATTCCGAACGGCAATCTCCCGCCGAACTCCACCACTCACCGCACCTGCACTTTCCGGCCGCACCTCTAGGCCAGCACGACCACCAACAGGAAGGCGAGGAGGAGAAGGACCACGAGAAGGACAGTCTCCTCCAGCAGAGTCAGTCGCGCGAACCGCTTGAAGTGGCCCATGCGGAGGACGCCGGGTAGCCAGCGCTCGTACTCGGCGACCCGTTCACCGATCGCCAGGACCGGTCGAACGAAGAACATCGCGACCGCCTTGCCCGGCTTCCGCACGATCCAATCCGCGTCGATGTTCACGGAGCGAAGCTCCGGTGGGTAGACCTTGGTCAACATCAGAACAGCGAACGCCAACGCCGAGAAGAACAAGATCTGCAATTGCGTGATGACGTGGAACGCGTCGTAAGGGTCGTAGTCATTGGGGAGCGGCAGAAGGCGATAGAGCCCCCACTGCGGGAACGTCCCGTTGAAGATGCAGACGATCGCCATGAGTGACATAGCAATCAACATGTAACGTGGTGCCTCCGCGACGCGACGTTTCGAGTCGTGTGCGAAGAAGGCGAAGAATGGGATCTTGATTCCCGCATGATGAAACACTCCGGCCGCGGCGAACAGGAGCAAGAAAAAAACGACGGTGTGATGCTCTTCCGCGGCCGCGACCATGATCATCGACTTCGACGCGAACCCGCTGAAGAGCGGGAACGCTGAGATCGACGCTGCGCCGACCATGCACAACACGGTCGTCTTCGGCATGCTCTTGTAAAGACCGCCGAGGTCGGATCCGTTCACAGTGCCCGTTCGCAACAGAACCGCCCCCATGGCCATGAATAGCAGCCCCTTGAAGAAGACGTCGTTGAACGCATGGGCTAGCGCGCCGTTGACCGCCAGGTCCGTGCCGATTCCGATCCCGACACACATGAAGCCGATCTGGTTGATCATGCTGTAGCCGAGCACACGCCGCAGATCGTTCTCGATGACCGCGTAGAAGATAGGGAAGACCGCCATGGCGGCCCCGATCGTGATCAGTAGGTCCTCGCCGACGAACGACCGCGCCATTGCGTAGATCGCGACCTTCGTGGTGAAGCCGCTGAGGAACACGGATCCCGTGGGCGTGCCGGCCGGGTAGCCGTCGGTGATCCAGGTGTGCAGCAGTGGAAAGCCGCATTTCACCCCGAAGCCGAGGAACAGGCACCACGTCCCAATAGAGCTGGCGTCCCAGGTGGAGCCTAGGGTCACCGCTTCGAACGCTAGACTTCCGGTCCCGAGGTACTGAAGAGCGATGCCGTTGAACAACAGTAGCCCGCTCAAGAGCTGCATCGTGAAGTAACGCATCCCCGCGCGGCGTGATTCCCGCGTGCGACGCGCCCAGATCAGGAATAGCGAGCTCAGCGCGAGAACTTCCCACCAGATGAGCAGGGTGAGCAAGTCGCCGGCACACACCGCACCGAGAGCACTGCCTGCGTACACCGTGGCGGCCACCTGTTGCACGCGATCCGTCACACCGAACGCGAAGATCATTCCGGCGAACGCTGCGAGGTGGAACAGCACGCAGAACAGAAGGGCAAGCTTATCGAACCGCATCAGCGTGAGTGTGAAGTCGAGATACTCGAACTCGCAGTAGACGCCCAACCCCGGGCCGAAGTAGAGCCACGCGAGATTGGCCGCGCCCGCGACCGGGACCAACACACAAAACAGCGAGCGGATCTTGCCGGGAAGGAATGCGATGAACAGCGCGCCGAGCAGGAACACCAGCGCGGGAGGAATCTCAATCACCGTAGTAACTCTCCGGTCGCATGACGATCTTGCGCAAGACCTTCGCGAGCAGGACCAACGCCACGCACCCGACCAGGCCGTAGATAGCGTAGAAGCCCATCCAGTGCTCGACCCCGTAGTGCGCGTGGTGCTTGTAGTCGAGTGCGCTCGGCGCGTCGGGCTCCGCGAGGAGACCCGCTACCAACGGGATGGCGTCGATCAGAAACAGGACTGCGCACGACGCGAAGAAGATACGAAGCAGCCGCTGCACGTTCTTCGGATCGTCGAAGACGTAGGACTTCTCCGGCGAGGGCTCAGGGGCCCCCGAATCCAAACTTTCCGACATCTCGGCCTCCCCTCGCCGTTGCTGGGCCCGACAAGTCGAGCTGGGCCGGAGGATACCGCACGGGCCCCGGGCGTCCAGCGCTCGTGCGGGAGTTCCGCCGGGCGGGTGAAGAAGCGTGCGGCCCGATCGGCTACAATCCGGGTCTCGGCGAAAGGTCGACATGCCCAACAATGCCGCAAAAAACTCGCTTCCCACCACGATTCTCGTCGCCGCCGTGTTGATCGCCGGGCTCTTCACCCTTGCGTCCGCTGCTCCTCAGAAGGCGCTTCGAGCGCGCGACGCCGAAAAGTTGATCCAAGAGTACGCCGGCGAGGAAACGAGCGCCGACCGACGTGGTGAAATCGTCACATTGCTGCGAAGCGCCAACCATAAGCTTCTGACCAGCGCGCTTACGAAAACGCTGAAGGTTGGCACCACACGCGCCAGCTCGCTCGACTTGGTCGCCGAGCTCCCGGTGCCCAACATGTTCAAAGCGCTCAAGAAATACGTCAGCGGCAGTACAGAGTTGCAAGCCGTGAACGCGATCCTCGTCAGCGGCGGCAAAGGTTCTGAAGAGTTCTTGCTGTCGAAGTGGAGCAAAGCCAAGCCCGACAGCGCTACCTTCGAAACCATCGAAACGGCATTCCGTCAGCACTATCTCAGCCCGAAGTCCGTCGCCGAGCTGCGCAAGGTCCAGATGAACAAACGGACGGACGCCGCGCGTAGCACGAAGATCCCCGCCATCTTGATCTTTCAGCTCGGCCTCGACGGTGAGCTCGCCAAGACGTTGGATGAAAAGTGGAAAGAACACTTCAAGAAGTTTGAAGCGATGAACCGTTCGTTCCCGCTGCAAGGAGAGAACCTACTCGCACGCGATTGGTCGACGGGTTTCGGTGAAGAAGAAGCCGCAGGCGAAGGCGACGAAGAACAAGTCAAGCGAGTACGTCGTCACCGCGGTGGCAAGTACCTGATCGAGAACCTCGGCGTTCTGCAGCTCAAGGGCGTGACTTGGAAGAGCGGCACGATCCGGTTGAGGGTCATGGTCATCGACGGAGACGGCGCAACCGTCGGAGTCATGATGAAGGGCAATGCCATGGTCGGCCCTCGGTACTCGAAGGGTACGTGGCTCTTGACCGAGAGCATTCGCACCGGAGACGTGCCCGGAGCACCGCTCGAGTGGGCGGAGATCACGTTCAAGCTCTCCGGATCGAACCTCGTCGCCATGATGGGTGGCAAGCAAATTGGTGCCACCAATCAGTACGGCAGTCAGATCAACGGTCTCTACCTGACTTCTGGGCGCGGCAAGCTCATGCTCGGAAGCGCCGAATTCTTCGAGTAGTCCACCGCCCGGAGTGCCGAGGAGCACAGCCGCGGGCTGTGCGCCTCAGCTGCGCGCTCCACGCGGACCCCACAGTCGCTCCTCTTGGACGGAAAGTCACCCTGCGCAAAACTGCGTCAGGGACAGGGATACTCGGCGCACTCGAGCCCGTCCGGCGTGGGGTCGGTACCGCAAGCGACGTGCGGTGCGGGAATCGGCGGCGATCCGATGACGAAGAGCGCTGCGAGAGCGTAAACCGCGTCCGAAACATCGAGCCCCCCATCGTCGTTGGTATCTCCGGCGTCCATGCAGACCGGTGTCGACGTGCCGGCGACGAACAAGACGAACAACGTCGACACGGCGTCCGATATATCGAACGCGCCGTCGGCGTTGATGTCACCCCGCACGAAGCTCACTAGTGACGGGACCGCTCCGATGTCTGCGACTGTCCCGTCGGGATCGAGTGGGGACAGCGGATCACCCGCGTTGATGCACGGCGACCCAGCGCCAAGCGTGAAGTCGCCACTCGGAACGTCGACGAATCCGGGATCAGCTGAGATGTTCCCGACACCCGGCGTCCATTGATGCAAAT
>JAJFFE010000040.1 GCA_021776775.1 Planctomycetota bacterium
TTGGTACCGGCCCGTTCCAGCTTTTTGTCCACCTTCACCATTTGGCGAGGATGGAGGTGAGGCGGGCAAAGTCAGAACGTGATGATTCATAAGGGATTGGAGTTGGCGCGCTCGGCAGGATTCGAACCTGCGACCCACGGATTCGAAGTCCGGTACTCTATCCACTGAGCTACGAGCGCACCGATGTTTTGCATTGAGGGCTTGGCTGATATTGCTGGCCGCCGGGCGGCCCGCCCAAACCCGTCCCGTCCATATCGGACGTGGGTCGGGAGAATGCCAGATGAATCGCGGGGCCGCAAGCCCTCAAGTGAGACGCGGCGTGAGGTTCTCCTTCTGCGCGCCCTATTCTCTCCCTTCAAGGTGCCTCCCCTTCACGATTGGCGAGCCAATCGGCGGACCCGCCCCACGACGGTTTTCTGCCGCGGCGTCTCGACGGTTCATCGCAGTCACAATGAGTCGTTCCCGTCCGGGTGCAGTCGAGGCCAGGCGGGGGCGAGTAGATTTAGTCGTGGTGCGCGTCGAGCTGGCCGCACCCGAAACGCCCACCCCGTGACGCTCGCCGTCCTCGAGAAACGCGACGCCGTCGACGAGAATCGCGGGTCCACACTGAGCGCGTGATCGAGCCCGAGGGCGCGGCACCTCTCGGTCGGTTCCTTTGCTGTGTCGCCCCGATTCTGCAGCAGCAAACCGATCACGTCGCATGAACAACCCGTGAGTGAGTCCACAACCCGCTGTGTGTGCACTCCTTGAGTCGACGGTTCTATCGGTTGCAATCGGGTCCCGGATCCTGAACTCGTGTTATCGAGCAAGAGAGTGTGTCGCGGATATTCCTTTCAGTTGGGATGAGAAGGCCAAGAGGTGCGGCTGTTCGGGTGTTCCTGCTAAGCTTACTTCTCAGAATCGGCTACCCGGACATCGATGGACCCCACCTGACGCGAGGCGGCCTCGACTGCGAAACTGCCGCTTTTGGTGAGGCGGGTGGTGGTGGTGAGCGGCATGGAGACGACCTATTCTGGACACGTCCCCGAATCCTTCGAAAGGCACGGACCTCATGGCAACGACGCGAACCATCTCACTTCTCGTTTTCTTGACGATGTCTTCGTCGCTGATCTTTGGCCAGGTGGGTTCCGATGATTGTGTCGGCGCCACACCGATCGCCATGGGAATCACCACGTTCGACACGACCGCGGCCACGACCGACGGGCCTCCGGCGTGTGCGTTGATTGCGAACGACCACTGGTTTCTCTTCGTCGCTCCGAACGACGCGACGTATGAGTTCTCCCTGTGCGACGTCACCGACTACGACGCAGCGATGGCGGCCTACCCGGACAGTGCTCCTTGTCCTCCTGACTCAGGCGATGCGATGGCGTGCAACGATGACGCGTGCGGCGGAGGCGGGCCGCCGATAATCGAGCTCACCCTGACCGTGGGAGAAACGGTGCGACTTCAAGTCGGAGGGTGGCAAGGATCGACGGGTTCGGGCGAGATCGCGATTACCGAGGTGGCGCCGCCCCCGCCGCTCGCGCCGGAAGCCGACATTCTCGTCGGAGATATTTTCAACTTCACTCAGTTCGGGCGGGAGGGCAGCGAGGTCGGTTGCGGGATCGCATCAACTACGTGTAACGCTGGCGTCGAGCCGCTGGACTGGTTCGGGAATCCGGATCCTCGACACCCGTTCATCACCTCGGCGGCGTACCGCCTCGAGAACGATCGCTTGGTGCAACTAGGAATGTCGTTCGCGAAACACGGATTCGCGGCCGCGCAGACCGACGCGTGTGGTTTGGGGTGTAGTCCATTTTCTGACAGCACTCGACTCGGAGTCGGTTGCTCCGACATCTACGGCGCGGCGACCAACGCCAATCAGAGCAATCTCGGCCTTCGCAGTGAGATCAACCCTTGGACTGGTGCGTTCGACTATTCAACGTCGATTCTGTCGACGACGAGCGGCCCGTTCGACGGAGTCGAACGTCGGCTCCGTCTGCACGATGACGACCTCGATCCCGTCCAGCACCCGGAGGCCGAGTGGTTCTGCGAAATCTACGTGCTCGCTCACGACGACTACGACCACACCAATAGCGTCGCGTGGGAGCCGTTCACGCCCGTCGGTTCTCCCGGCGGAATCTGGTCCTTCGACACGAGTGCCACGGCCACTGTCGGCGCCGCGATTCACGCCTGGCCCGGCGCACAAATAGTAGAGGTCATGGACCCAGTGTTGGACGACGGGCGGGTCTATCTCGCCGCGAAAGCGATCGACCTCGGGGGCGGCGCGTGGCGATACGAGTACGCGATCCAAAACCTCGACCTGAGCGAGGCAATCGGCGCCCTATCGATTCTGGTCCCCGCTTCCGTGTCGGTGACGGACATCGGTTTTCACGCTCCGAACCAACTCGAACTCGGCTTCGACGACCAACCGTGGAGCGCGGTGCGGACGGCCGACGCCGTCGAATGGGCCACGGACTCGGCGGACACGGCGACCCCGCAGAACCCGCTACGTTGGGGTGCCCTCTACAATTTTTGGTTCACCGCGAACACCGCGCCGCAGGTCCAGACCGCGACCCTCGGTGTGCACTTTGCGACGACTGTTGCCGAGTTGACGGGCGAATCGATCGGTCCCGAAGGCGCACCCGGTGAGTCGTTCCGGCGAGGCGACGTGAACGAAGACGGACAGCTGAACATCGCCGATCCGATCCTAGGTCTCACTAGGCTCTTTGACGGTCTCGCTCTTCCCGAATGCTACGACGCGCACGATGCCAACGACGACGCGCTCTGGGATATCGCGGACACGATCTTCATACTCAGCTATCTCTTCGCCGAAGGACCGAGCCCGGCTCTACCGTTTCCCGACTGCGGGCCGGACGTCACTGAGCCGGACGGCCTGGACTGTTTGACGTACGCGGGTTGCCCGTAGCTGAGGGTGACGCAAGCACCTTCAAGGTTCAAAGCCACTGACTGGGTCGCGCGGCCGGGAACCTCGGCTCCCCCACCTTCCTGACATCCTTCATCGGTCCTGGCCGTCCGGGTGGCAGTCGAGGCAGGCGGGACTGGCGTAGATGTAGTCGTCGACTTCGTCGTGTTCGTCGAGCATTTCGGCGGCGGAGTGGTCGTGGCAGCTGATGCAGGTGAACTGGGTGGGGTTGCCGGGATTGGTGTGGCAGTCGTTACACGTGAGGCCGGAGTGGTCGCCGCTGGTGATGGGGAAGGTGTGGTCGAAGGTGGCGCCGGTCCAGGTGGAGGAGCTGTGGCAGTCGTCGCAGGAGGTGGGGAAGCCGGCGGCGAGGTGGTTCGGGGTCGCGGTGGTGGTGTAGTCGGCCAGGTGACAATCGACGCAGTCGGTTCCTTGGGTGACGAAGGTGGTTGGGCTGTGGCACCCTTGGCAGTCGAGCGCAACGTGCGAACCGTCGAGGGAGAACTCGGCGACGTGGGTGAATCGCGCATTCTCCCAGGTGACGGTGGTGTGGCAATCTTCGCAGTCGGTCGAGAAGCCGGCCAACGCGTGCGGCGGATCGTTGGTGCTGGCGTAGTCCGACGCGTGACACGCGATGCAATCGGAGTCGAGGCCGGCGAAGGATGCTCCGGACCCGTGGCAGTCTGCGCACTGCGCGCCAGCGTGGGCCCCGGTCAGCGGGAAGCTGGTCGGGTGCGGGAAGCGTACGTTTCGCCACGAGGTTGGGGTGTGGCAGTTCTCGCAGTCGCTGTTCAAGCCGGTGGCGAGGTGATCGAGCACTGTCGAGCGGGCCACTTCGGACCGATGGCAGCTTTCGCAGGCGGTGTCGGCACGAGTGTACGATCCCGATTCGGCGCCGTCGTGGCAACGCACGCACGATACTCCGGCGTGCGCGCCGATGAGCGGAAAGCGCGTCGCTTGGTGTTCGACGATCATCGCACGCGGGAACCAAGTTTGTTCGTTGTGACAATCTTCGCAGCTGTTGCCGAGCTGGCCGCGGTGCGGATCTTCGTGGCATCCACGACACCCCTTGGCGGCGAACTCCGCGACGTCGCCGCGATCATTGTGACAGTAGAGACAGCGTGCGCGCTGGTGCGCACCGTTCAGTGCGACGCCGGTCGACGCCTCGTGATCGAACTGGAACTCGGCGCGGATCTCGCTCCAACCTCCGCTGGTGTGACATACCGAACAGTCACCGGGGAACGTATCGTGGGGAATGACCGGGCCGTTTCTCTCTGGCCAGTGTTGCGGCCCCGAGAAGACCGCGCACGACACGAGCGCGACGGCAAACAGCAGCGCCGCCACGGCCATCACGGTGTGTTGTCGTCGTCGATGTGTCATGGCTTCTCTATTCAGAACCGGTACTGCAGGTAAACGTTGGCGCCTGTCGAATCTTCGTCGTCCCCGAATGCCGCTTCTATCTGACTACTCCACGTCCAATGCTCACCGGCCAGCCAATCGAACAGAACAATGGCGCGTTGACTCGTGATCGACTGTTCACCGATCGAGAGCGCATCGTAGTTCTGTTCGGAGTGCAGGTAGAGTAGTTGAAACGTGTGGGATCGCCCAGCGTGTGTGATGCCGGCGCGTAGTCCGGGCGTGTCGCCGGCCGGGTTCTCCCGATACGACACCGCAGCGAGCAGCTCCCACCCCGGGCTTGGCCAATTGGGCGTGCGAAGCGAAACCTCCGCCCCGTAGCCGTCGTCGTCTTGATCACTCCAGACCCGGGTCCTGGTATCGACCCGAAGGTGCGTCGCTAGTCGGTGTCGGGTCGAAAGCCGCGCTTGTCGTCGCCGGCTTCGGCGCACGGTTTCGGCCAGGGTCTCGCTTGCAGTCGCAAACTCATCGCGCCGCAACTCGGGCCAGCGTGACTGGGAAGCGCTGACCCGGAACGAGTGCGCGCGGCTGGGCCGATACTGAACGGTTCCGAACACTTCTGTCAGTTCGAGGCCGGACGACTTGAGCCGATCGTCGCTCGTGTAGTAGTCGACCCACGCGTTCGAGTAGAGCGACCACTCGGCGTTGGGGTTCCACTCGAGCCGTCCCAAGAAGAGATCACGATCGTTGTCGCCGAGGTGCCAACTGTGTTGGTACGCCGAGACGAACGAGAAACGCCGCTGCGTGCCGGCGCGGACTCGGTGATAGACCGCCACCGTCGCGCTGTCTCCGGTGCCGCGATCGAACGACGGTTCCGGGTAACCGCCGGCGATCACGCCGAAGTCCCCCAACCCAGTTCTAGCCATCACGTCGGCACCGTCGATCACTCCGAGTTCGGGCAAGTCGTCGCTGACGAACCGCCCCACTTCAACTCGCACGGGCGCGGCGCTGTCCCATCCCCAAAGATACGAGAACCGTTCGAGACGGGTTCGCGTCGTCGCATCCTCGTTGGCGCCGTCGAGGTCGAGATCGCGGCGTCGCACCTCCGCGTCGACTTCGAAACGACCGCCGATGCCGAACAAGTTGTCCCAACGGAGATCGGCACCGAGTCGGGTTTGATAGTCGCGCACGTCCCGATCACCGGCGCGGTCCCACCGTCCGTTCCAGCCGAGGAACACGCGACCGCGAAAGTCGACCGGCCGATCGGCCGGCAGGATTCCGAACGCCGGAGCGAGCAGCGGTTCATCGTCGTCACGCGGTTCGATGTCGCGCGACCACGGCGGGTGGTCTGGCTGGCCCGGTGTCGGCTTGGCGGCGCCGGGGGTTGCGCGGTCGCTGGGCCGCGGACGCGAGGCAGGAACATCGACCCGTCCGCGCGTGCCGGTCGGGATCGGCTCGAGGTCGATCGCGAACTCGGCCCGCGCCGACGCGGACGAAACGGTGACGATCTCCGCCTCGACGTTGGCTCCGCGTTCGGGGAATCGAACGATGTCTCCAACGCGTAGTCCCGCGAGCCGCCCTCGATCGAGAAACACGTCCTGGCCGGTCACGTACGTTACGACAACGTCGACCGTGCGCGTAGCGGCAGGGTTGGGGTCATCCGCTGCTTCGTCGGCTCCGAACGCACGATCGATCCCTATCGACGCTGCGCCAGAAACAAGCAGCAGCGCCAACATCAGCCGGGCCGATAGCCACCGAAACAGTAGCACGACAGACACGCTCTTCTTCATCGCTGCCCCCCACCGTGACAATCTCGGCACGCCGTGCCCAACGGCCGGTATCGAATGACCGACGACCCATCGTCACGTGTCACCGGTTGATGGCAACGCGCGCAATCCAGCTTGGCGTGAGTGGCGTCGAGCGCGAAGCGGGCATCGGTCGAGTGATCGAACGACACTACCCGAAACGGCTGCTTCGGGTCGTGACACCCTGAACAGTCGCGCTTGAACTGACCCGCGTGCGGATCTTGGTGACACGAACGACACGACGGTTCAACGCGCCGACGCTCGCGGCGCTTCCCGCCCGTCGCGACTTGCGACACGTGACACTGGGCGCAGTCGATCGTGGCGTGCCGACCGTCGAGCGCGAACCGTGTGCGGGCGCCGTGGTCAAACGGTATCTGGGGTTTGACGAACGTCTCGGTCGAGTGACACCGGACACACGTGGCGTCGCCAAACATGCCGAAGTGAGGATCGTCGTGGCAGCTGACACAGTCGGTCGGCGCCCCCGAGAACGCCGCGACGCCGGTAGTGAGTTTCTCGGTGTGACACGACTGACACGGCACCGCGAGATGCGCGCCGGTCAGTGGAAACGCGGTCTTGGCGT
Organism: Planctomycetota bacterium; assembly: GCA_021776775.1. GTDB lineage: Bacteria > Planctomycetota > UBA8108 > UBA1146 > JAJFFE01 > JAJFFE01. Next base: position 6,647 of record JAJFFE010000040.1, read on the forward strand.
GCGTTGCCGGCGAGAAGTTGGCAGGGGCAAACCCGGTGGTGCGATGGCAGTCGAGGCAACGCGCTTCGGCAAACGCACCCGTCGCCAAATCGGTGTGGGGCGTGTCGTGACACGACTCGCAAGCGTGAGGCTCTCGTCCGGGGAATCGCTTGTCGAAGGTGGCGTTTCGAGCGGGGTTGTTGGCTTGGGCCGACGACAGTCCGACGTGACACGTCGCGCAATCGACCGTGTCGTGCGGCGTCGTCAGCGGGAACCCGACCACGGCGTGTTGCTTCGGAGACATCTGCGCCTCGGGATACCGGAAGCTCATGTGATCTGTTTGGTGACACGACACGCACGGCGCTTCCGCGGCAACGGTTCCGCTAGCGACAGTGCCGTGTGGGTCGAACGCACGGTGCGGGGAGGCGTGACACGCTTCGCACTGGGACTCGCTCTTCATGGCAACGGGGCCAGAGTCAGAACCCGAGACCGTGCGGCGGCGCGCCTGAGCATCGGAGGAGTGACACGCGCTACACGGAAGAACGGTGTGGTTGCCGGAAAGCGCGAGTCCGAACTGGTGGTGATCCGCCGTCGTCACGGTCGCCGGGCCGAACGCATGCGTGTCGTGGCACGCGGAGCACGTTCGACTGCCGCCGGGTAGAGACTGTGACGCACCTGCTTCACTGTGTGATTGGTCGTGCGGATTGTCGTGGCAGCTACCACACTGCGCCAACTCTCGGTCGACGACACCGGGTCTCCCGGCATTGTTGATTCGCTTCTGGTCGAGCTTCGTATGGCACGAGCGACATCCCCCGTCGCGAACCATCGCCGCGGCGTGCGCACCGTCGAGCCGCACGCCTATCGCCGTGTGCTCGTCGATACCAAACCTCACCGCGTCGAACCGGGTTGGCGCGTGACAGAGTGCGCAGTCGCGCGCGTCGACAATCGACATCGCCGTGGCAAGGGCCGCGGTCGCTGCATTGGAATCGTGCGGATTCGCGTGGCAGTCGACACACTCGCGTCGGTCGGCACTTCGTCTCGTCGGATTGCGCAGCGTCGCCACTGCGAATTCGCTCTTCGGGACGTGGCAAGAGTCGCATGACAGTGCGCTGTGCGCGGGGTCGTCGAGCGGAAACCACGGCCGGTGCCACTCTCGGGTCTGCATGGCGAAGCTGTGGCCGTCGGTATGACAACTTTGACATCCAGTCCCGAACGATTGGCCGTGTCGTTCCAAATGGGGATCGCCGTGGCAGTCCGCGCACGCGTTCTCGGTGCGCAAGAACCGCTTCTCACCGACGGGCGGCAACGCTGCGTCAGCGTGCGGGTGGCAGTCGACGCACGCCACCGTCGCGTGGGCGCCGCGCAAATCAAAGCGATCGTGGAACGCCGGGTACTGATCGAGCGACGCGATCCCGGCTCGGGCAAAACTTGCTGAGGTCACCAGTGAAGCATCGTCTCCCAAGTGCTCGGCGTGACAACGTCCACACGCGGCGAACGCCAGCGGGTCGAGTCGGCCGTGCAATCCGGTCCGCTCAGTACGCTGGTCGGCAATCGGTTCGTGACAGCTCAGACAGGCGTCGGCCAGCGAATTCGAGCCGTCGCCGTGACACGTGGCGCAACTCTGCTCATCGATCCCGGCGCGTACGGCGTGGACCGAGTGGATCGGCCCCGGCGAGACACGATCGAGTTGGCCCACGAAGATTAAAGCGATCAAGACCAGCGTGCCTATGGTGATGAAGATGGCAGGCTTCATTGGCGCCCCACCTTCTCCGGTGGCGACGCTTCGCTAGCGTCGTGACTTTCCGCCGCGTTCGCGGCCGGAACGCCACTGCCGTCCAAGACGTCGGTGCCATTCGACTCTGGAAGAATCCCCCCGCCGTTGGGTGCGTCGTTGGCGGGGCTACTGAAATCGGCGTATCGAACGGCCGTGACGACGTGCGCCCCGACGAACAAGACCAGCAGCAGCGCGAGCCAACGGTGCAGGTAACGCCACGTCCCGAGAATTGCGCGTAGGTCTTCGTAGTGAGCGACCGCCAGTGATGACCGATGCGCGCGACGGGCGAGTGCGAGCCAACGGTTCAACTCGGCACGAGTGAATCCTTCGCTGGCCCCTTCCGCGCGAAGACGCGCGAGCTCGCGGCGGACGCGCCGTTCACTGGTGAGTAGCGCGCGCAACCGCCCCACGAACGTACGCTGCCATCGATCGCGCTCGACCAGCGTTTCGACCGCCTGCCGCGCGCGCATTCCGAAGCTGCTGCCACGCCCGTCCCACTCCAGGGACAACCGCTCGAACTCAGCGCGCACTTCGTCGAGGTCGAGCTCTCGCCCGTTGGCCGCGCGCGGAACGAACGAGTAGAGGTAGCGCCCCACCGCACCCGCGCCGACGACGATGGTCATACAAAGGAACGCGTGACCACCCACCGAGGATCGCGCCGAGAATCCGCTGTGCACGAGCACCGCCAGCAAGGCGACGACGCCGGTCAGCACATGGCTCGACATCCAGAACGAAAGCGCGCCCGGAATCCATTGCCCCCACGGTGCACGACGCACGAGGTACGCCAAGTTCCACACCATCGCCGCGATCGCCAAGACACCGGCGGCGAGCCCGACGGGGCCGGCCGCACGAAGGAAATCGTGCGCGGCGTTGCCGGTGCGGTCGGCGATCCCCAAGCCGTAATAGCCGCGCTGCGCCACCGCCCACACGATCACCAATACGGCAAGCGCCAGCGCGGTGGTGAGCGCGACGACGATGCCGGGGCCGCGTTCGGTCGCGGCGGCTACCGGTTGACGATCTTCGGGCGCGAAGGAGACGCCGGACTCTTCGAGCAATTGAAACGGCGCGATACCGCCGGCGAAGATGAACACATCGTCGTTCGGCAGGGAGACGACGCGTGATTCGCTCGCGACACCGTTCGCGGCAGCACTGTCTACGGAACCGAACTCGAGATCGACGCAGGTCGCGTGGATCTCGCGAACTTGGCTATCGAGGGCGAGGGTGATGCGCTTCGCCGCTACAGCTTCGTTCAGCCACCGCTCGTTCGCCGCCTTGATGCGGGAGAACGCACTCTTGCGATACGACAACGTGACCGTGTTGCCGGGCTGTTCCGAGAGACCGACCGCCGCCTCGACCGCGCTGTCCCCGCCGCCGACCACCAACAGATGGCGGTCACGATACGACTGCGCGTCCAGCAAGCTGTATCCGACCTTCGTCAGCTCTTCTCCCGGTACGCCGAGCTTGCGCGGGCTACCGCGACGACCGAGCGCGAGCACGACGTGGCGAGCGCGAATCGCCCCGATCGACGTATCCAGGGCGTAAACCCCGGCGGCGTCGCGCGACAACCCTCGGTACGTGACCCCGGTGCGGATGCGAAGGCCGGCGCGCGTGGCGATGCCTTGCCACAGGTCGACCAGCTCTTCTTTGACGATCGACGTCTGCTTCAGTCGACCGTGGATGGGAAGAGTGACCGGATGCGTCAGGACCAACTTACGCCGCGGGTAGCGGGCAACAGTTCCCCCGAGGCTCTCTTGATCGATGGTGATCGCGTCGAGTTTCTGCTCCTTGGCGCTCAACGCACACGCCAACCCGGCCGGGCCGGCGCCGACGATGGCGAGATCGAGGACCCGATCATCCACTCGAGCCGCATCCTCGCGCGCGGCGTCGACCGAGGGAGAACCCTCGGTATTGCCCGCGGCGCGAACGCGCCGCGCGATCTCCTCCGCCACCGACACGCCATGGGTGATCGCGGTGCGAACCAATGCGTAGCCCGTCACCTCGCCGGCGAGGAACAGGCCCGGCGAGCCGATCACTTCGAACGACTCCGTCAGCGCCGGCAGGTCGTCTCGCTCCGACACGTCGCCGAGCGTGAGCGCAATCGCCCCCACCGGGCACGCCTCGGCGCAACGGCCGTGTCCGACACAGCGAGATCCATGAACGATGACCGCCTGACCGTGCAGGAGATCGAGGACTTGCTCTTCCGGGCAAGCGTCGACGCAGAGGCCGCAGCCGATGCAACGCGTCAGATCGATGAACGGATGTTGCAACCGGGCGCGATCGGTCCCGCGCTCGCGCGCCCCGCTGCGATCGGACCGCGTGCGAGACGCCTTGGCCAACTCGTGCCGACGCGCCACCACCCCGAGCAGGGCGAGCGTGAGCGCGAGCGCGATGACAACGAGCAAGATCCACGACACAGAGCACCACGTTCTCGACGATCGATCCAGAGGTCGCGCTCGGTGCGGACGGAACAACCGGCCGGGTCGCGCGAGGTCTATCGAACGCCGATTCGCACGCCAAAAACCGCCAACTACATCCGCTGGCTACACGGAGCCAAGTGGCGCCATCCAGGCGGGTAACGTCGTCCTCCGAGCAACCCGCGCCGTCGACGTAAGTTGTGAAAGAATCGGGTGTTCCTTGGCGGCCGCCCTGGCCCACCTCGGCATTGTTGAATGTGCGGGCAATCAACGGTGCCAGCACCCGAACCCGCTCGACCCGCGTCGACGGGACGGTCGAACTCACGGCGCGATTCTGTATCGCGTCTCCTCACCAACGAAGGGAGAACGCCCATGTTGAAGCGTTCGCTAATGATCGTGGCTCTCGCCTGTCTCGCCCCCCAAGTCTCGGCGCAAGTCTCGTTCGTGCCGGGGCAGACCATCCCCATCTCGACTCAACCCGGAGGAGGCGCCGTCGCGGACTTCAACGGCGACGGCAACCCGGATCTCGCCGTGACCGTGGATACCTTGGACCGAGTCGACGTCTTCTTCGGCGACGGCACCGGCACCTTTCCGGCCCCGGTTTCGTTCCTCACCGGTCCCAACAGCGGACCGGACGCCATGGCCGCCGCGGACTTTGACGGCGACGGTGACATGGACTTGGCAGTCGTGCTGAAGAACCTTTCGAGCGTGGTGCTCCTGCAAAACAGTGGCACGGGAACGTTCGTGCAGACGCCCGGCACCGCGACCGGTTTTGAGCCTTCGTTCGTCGCCACCGGTGACCTCGACGGTGACGGTGATCTCGATCTCGCTACCGCCAACCGTGACTCCAACAACGTCACGGTGCTGCTCAACTCCGGAGCGGGCGCGTTCACTGCGACGAACTTTACGGTCGGCCTCGAGCCGAGAGCCGTCGGTATCGGTGACTTCGACGGCGACGGTGACCTTGACATCGCCTCGACCGATCACGACGCCCGCGCCTTGACGGTCCTTCACAACAACGGCAGCGGCGCGTTTGTCAACGCCGCCACGCTCTTCATGCCGTTCCTGATCAAGCCGGACGGTATCGACGTGGCGGACGTCGACAATGACGGCGACGTCGAATTGATCGTCGCCGGCTCCGACAACGGCTTCAACATGGTCACCGTCTTCCCCAACACCGGCGTCACCTTTGGTGCCCCAGTCACGACTACCGCGGTCGCTCTCGATCCGTCGGACATCGTCGTCGAAGACTTCGACTTCGACGGCAACCTCGACGTCGCGGTCACCGGTAGCGACGGCAATCAACTGGAGATCATGACGGGTTCGGGAGCGTTGACGTTCGTGTCGACCGCGGTCTTTGCGACCGGAGCGGACCCCGACGCGTTGATTCGAGGGGATCTCGACGGCGACGGCAAGGTCGATCTCGTCGTCCCGAACAAAGACTCCAACACGGTCTCGCTCTACCTGAACACGTCGTCAGGGACTCCGCCGACCGGTACGACCTTTGTCCGTGGTGACGTCAACGGCGACAGTTCGACGGACATTGCCGACGCGGTGTCGGCGCTCGCGAGTCTTTTCCTTCCCGGCACGGACGCGCCGAACTGCATGAAGGCAGCCGACGCCAACGACGACGGCGCGTTCGACATCTCCGACCCGGTGTCGCTACTCAATTCCCTCTTCATTACGGGTAGCCCGCCGCTACCGGCGCCGAGCGCGGCGTGCGGAACGGACCCGACGCCCGACGCGCTGGGTTGCGTGCTCGCGGCGAGCTGCCTTTAGCAGGGTCGTCCATAACAAGTAATCGGAATATCACTTCCCCGAACAGTCGGCTTCGGCCACTGCCCCACGGTTACCGAAGTCGCAACGAGAAGGGTGGGCCCCCCGAGTCCCGCCCTTCTCATTTTTTTTGAGCCGGGTTCGATCACTCGGTCGCCGGTCTTCCGCTTCGGCCCTCGGGCAGCTGTCCGTCGATGCCGAGCTTGCGAATGCGCTTCCACAATGCGACGCGACTGACGCCGAGTCGGCGCGCCGCCTCCGCTCGGTTCCCGCCCGTGGCTTCAACCATCGCCACGATCTCTTGCGCCGTGGCCGAGCGCGCCCCGCGACTCTCCGTCCGCGCGCGAGTCGAGTTCAAGACCTCGGCCGGAAGATCGTCGGGGTCGATTTCGTTCGACCCGGCGATGACGAAGGCGTGCTCGATGGCATTGCGCAGTTCGCGAATGTTGCCCGGCCAATCGTACTCGAGGATCGCTCGAAGTCCCGCGGCCGAGACGCGGTCGATCGCCCGTCCGGTCTGTTCGCAGAGCGCGGCAACGAAGTGATCGACGAGTAACGGTAAATCGTCGCGCCGCTCTCGCAGCGGGGGCAGGTCGATCTGGAAGACTCGGATCCGATAGTAGAGATCTTCCCGAAACTCCCCGGTTCGAGTGCGCTCGGCGATATCGCGATGCGTCGCCGTAACGATGCGCACGTCGACCGGGCGATCCTCCGCGCCGCCAACCGGTCGCACCCGTCGCTCTTCCAGGAAACGGAGCAGCTTGGATTGGAGCGAGAGCGGTAGGTCGCCGATCTCGTCCAGGAACACCGTTCCGCCGTTGGCCATCGCGATCAAGCCGACCGCATCCCGCACCGCGCCCGTGAACGCGCCGCGCACGTGGCCGAACAGCTCACTCTCCATGATGTCGGCGGGGATCGCGGCGCAGTTCACCGCGACGAACGGTCCCTTGCGGCGGTTACTCTGCTGATGGATCGCACGTGCGGCCAGCTCTTTCCCGGTGCCCGATTCGCCGTGGAAGTAGACGGTGACGTCGCTCTGAGCGGCGAGTCGAATGCGGCGGAAGACCTCCTGCATAGTCGCGGACTTGCCGACCATGCCTTCGAACTCGCGACGCGTCCAAGCCTGCTCCTCCAGAAGCGTGAGTCGCGCGGACGTCTCGCGGACCGCGGCGCGGAGGTGAGTCATGCGTCGCGCGACGATCAGTCTGATCTCCAACTCACCGACGTCGAGAGGCTTGGGTAGGAAGTCGTCTGCCCCTTGCTCGAGCGCGTGGATTCGATTGTCGCGGCTGTCGGCGACGGTCAGGAGCACGAAGTACGTGTACGAATCCTTGTCGTGTTGACGAATTCGACGGCACAGTTCGATCCCGTCGATCCCCGGCATTCTCCAGTCACTGATAACGACGTCGAAGTCGCGCTCGGTTCGAAACTTCTGCCACGCATCGTCGCCGCACTCGGCGACCTGCACGGTGTGGCCCCACCCTTCGACCGTCTTGGCGACCAGGGTGCGCGTCACGGGATCGTCTTCCACCACGAGGACCTTCATGGCGTTCCTTCCGTCTTGTCGCTGTCGTCGGGCAAAGTCGTGTCGTGCTCGGACGCGTCGTGCAGGGACCTCATGGCCGAAACGCTCAATTCGAACAGTCGGCGCACCTCGGCAACGGGAGCAAGCGCGTCGCTCTCTTCGATCAATCGACAGCGGCGAGCCAACCTGTCGGCACCCATTTGCCCGGCGCTCGAGCGGAGTCGGTGCGCGTTGGCTCGGACCCCGTCTAGATCACCGCGAGAGGCAGCGTCTTCGATGGCATCGATGACCGCGGGCGTCTCGGACTCGAACACTTCGAGCAGTTGGTCCCGAAGCGCGTGGCCTCCGCCCAACGTCGCCAAGTCCCGGAAGCGCTGAGGATCGACCACGCCATCACGGTCCGAACCCGTGGCGAGGTCTTCGGGGGAACGGCTCGGTCCGCGGCTCACGACGTCGCGGTCCCGGCCCATCCAGTGTCGCAAGAGGTCACGCAATCGCTCCATGGTGATGGGTTTCGAAAGGTAGCCGTCGAAACCTGCCAGGAGAAATCGCTCTCGCGCGCCGGAGTCCGCTTCGGCGGTCAGCGCCACGATCGGCGGTCCAGCGGTGCCCTCGGTGGCACGCTCTGCCCGCCAACGTTGCACGACTTCCGTTCCACTGAGACCGGGCATATGGGCGTCGAGGAGTACGAGATCGAGGTCCGGTGACTGCCGTAGGATTTCGAGGGCTTGCTCTCCTCCGGCGGCGGTTTGCACCGTGGCGTGAAGTTCGCGCAGAAGCGCGGGGACCACACGAAGATTGATTTCGTTATCGTCAACAACCAAGACCCTCGCGCCGGCCGCCGCCCCTTCGCCCGGTCCCGGTGAGTGCTCGCGCTCCGCGGCAGCGTCGAGTTCGAGGGTAACGACGAACCGAGTCCCGCGGCCCACTTCGCTGGCGAACTCGACGCGTCCTCCCATCTGCTGAACGATCTGTTGGCAGATCGCGAGTCCCAATCCGGTGCCACCATGCTGTCGCGTCGTGGAGGAATCGAGTTGGGTGAACGGTTGAAAAACTCGCTCCCGGTCTTTCTCCGAGATGCCGGGGCCGGTGTCACTCACTTCGATCACGACCGCCACGCGATCACCCCGCTCCGTCGAGCGAATCGCGACCTCGACGCTGCCTTCGTCCGTGAACTTGACGGCGTTGGACAGAAGGTTTGCCATGACCTGTCGAAGCCGACCGGCGTCACCGCGCAGGCGATGCACTTCGAGATGTTCGATGCTGCGAAGCTCGAGTCCCTTGGCGTGTGCGGACTCACGAAACAACCGAGTGACCGCTTCGAGGAGCAGACGCAGGTCAAACGTCTCCACGCGAATTTCGAGCTTGCCCGCTTCACCACGGGAGAAATCTAGAATCGAATCGAGCATGTACAAGAGCGACTCCGACCCGTCCTGGATGGTCTCGAGCTGACGTCGGCTCGAAGGGGTCGCCCTGTCCATCAACAGTGAAGCGGTTCCGATCACCGCGTTGAGCGGCGTGCGGATCTCGTGACTGAGGTTGGCGAGAAAGCGACTCTTGGCCTCGCCGGCTGACTGCGCAGCATCGCGAGCGACGACCAGCTCATCGTTGAGGGCGCGAAGCTCCGCTGTCCGCTCCGCGACGCGTCTCTCCAGCTCTACGTTGCGCTCTTCCAGTTCCCGTCGGGACCGGTGAACCATGATCGCAAGGGCGACGAACAACAGCAGAACGAGGCCGATGATGGCGATGTCGGTGCCGATCAACGTTCGACGGTCCCCTTCGATGAGCCGATCCGTCGCGGCGGCCAATTCGTCGCTGATCGATAGGACTTGACGATAGATGTGATCAAACCGAACGTCGCTCTCGCTCCCGGTGCGACTCTGCTCGCGATACTCCCAACGCTCGTCGAGGAGTCGACCGAACTCGACCAATCTCGATTCGAGTTCCTTCAGCTGCGACGCCTGGCCCGGAACGATGGCGTCGAGATCGTCGCTCTTCAGGAACGCTTGATACTCATCGATCAGCGACCGAAACGGCCCGCGGACGTCAGTCTCGATGTCGACAGACTCATCACCGGAAAGCCGCTCTTCGAACCAGAGGTGAACGCGCGACACCTCCCGCTGAACCTTCTCGGTCACGCGAACGAGTCCAAGGTTGCGATCGAACTTGGCGAACGTCACCCCGAGCGTCAGCGACACCAACACGGCGATGACGCCACCGACCGCGGCGATCACCTTGCCTGACCAAATACGCCCCGCATCCATCGCTCGACCCCCCCGCCTCGCGTCTCGGAAATCTCGAAAACGACCGTCCCCCGGAGCGACGGCCAGGCGACCATCGTATCCACCGGCAGAGCGTTAACCGACAACCGTTAACCGATAACCTGAAACGGATACAAGTTAACGCTCGTCCGGGCCCTCACTCTATCGATAAGAAGAACCATAATAGCACCTTACAAAAACTTGCAAGGTTGGGAAGTCCGTGTGCGACAGCCGAAGCGAGTGGATTCACGAAAGGCTCGACCATGACCGAACGAACTTCGACCTCGACGACGCTGAACGTCGCTCCGGCGACGGTTGAAGCGTGGCTGCCCGAGGTCTACGACCAACTCGAGCGTCTGGCGCAGCGCCTGCTCCGGCAGGAACGGATGGGGCACACCCTGGAGCCGTCGGCGCTAGTCCACGAGGCATACCTGAAGCTGAGTCGCGGTCAAACGCCGGACTTCAACGACCGGCGCCACTTCGTCGCGATTGCCGCGCGCACCATGCGACAAGTTTTGGTGAATCACGCGGAGAAGCGACACGCCGCCAAGCGCGGCGGTGACTGGGATCGGGTCGACCTCGACCATGTCGTGGACCTCTTCGAGGATCGCTCCGCCGACGTCATCGCCCTCGACGAGGCCCTCGGCCAGTTGGCCGCCCTCGACCCGACGCAGGCACAAATAGTCGAACTTCGCTTTTTTGGAGGACTCACGGTGGCGGAAGCTTCGTCGGTTCTCGGCATCCCTCAGCGGACAGTCGAACGAGAATGGGCAATGGCCCGCGCGTGGTTGAGGCGCGTGATCACGACTCCCAGTCCTGAGCGAGATGCGAGCACAGATCATGGATCGCTGGAATCAGATCAAGAGGGCGTTCTTCGTAGCGCGTGACCTTCATGAAGAGGACCGATCTCGGTATCTCGAAGCGCTCCATCCTGCCGACATCGCAGACGATGTGCGGACGCTTCTCGAGGCAGATTCGGCCGACGACTATTTTCTCGATCCGCCAGGGTTCGGTCGCCTCTCCCCCGCTGATCTGCACGGCAATCTGACCTCAGCGCAGAGCGACTCTCCGTCGCGGCTAGTGATGCTTCCCGGGTCGTGGGTCGGCAACTACGAGTTGGTAGAGACACTCGGAGTCGGAGGTATGGGCGAGGTTTACCGCGCTCGCCGAATCGACGGTCGCTTCGATCGCGACGTCGCCATCAAGATTCTCAAGCCCGGTCTCGAGACCGGGCCGGTCATGGCGCGATTTCATCGCGAATCCGAGGCATTGGCCCGCCTCGAACATCCGAACATCGCACGTCTGATCGACGCCGGAAGTCTCGACGATCATCGACCGTACTTCGTCATGGAATGCGTCAACGGCGAGTCGATCGATGTCTACTGCGACCGATTGCACCTGACGGTCAAACAGCGACTGCAACTCTTGGTACCCGTTTTGGAAGCGGTCGCCGAGGCGCACCGCAATCTCGTCGTGCACCGCGATTTGAAGCCGAGCAACATCCTCGTCGCGACCGACGGTACGCCAAAGCTGCTCGATTTCGGAATCGCCAAACTGCTCGACCAAGAATCGGTCGGCACGACGGAGGTACCCGGCTTCAGCCCACTGACGCTCGAGTACGCCAGCCCCGAACAGATTCGCGGCGATCCGATCACCACGGCGTCCGACGTCTACTCCCTCGGTGTGGTCCTCCATCGACTCGTAGTCGGTGCAGAACCGTTCGAACTCGGCGACTTGTCGCGACGCGACGCCGAAGCGCGAATCTGCGACGTCATTCCCCCACGCCCCGCGGTCATCCTAGAGCGCCAACCGAACGCCGACTTGCTTGCACAACGACGTTCGACAACGCTGGCCGGTTTGCGACGACAAGTCTCAGGCGATGTCGAAGCGTTGCTCGCAAAGGCGCTTCGCAAGACAACGGTCGATCGCTACCCAAGTGTCGAGAGCATGTGTGCGGACGTCACCGCCATCATCGCAGGCGACGCGATACGCGCACGCGAAGGCCAGCTTGTCTATCGCCTTCGCCACATGGTCCGCCGTCACCGCCCGCTGTTCCTCGGCCTCGGTGTGGTCATCGTCGGGCTCACTGCCGCTCTGATCATCGCTCGAACGCAAGCGGGTCGCATCACGTTCGAACGAGATCGCGCCGTGCAGGCGGGTAAGGAACTGAAGCAAGCAGGCAAGGAACTGGAAAGCGTCAACCAGTTCCTCGAGACCATGCTGCAGTCGCCGAACCCCACTGTCGACGGCCGTGACGTGACCGTGCTCGAGGTGCTGGAGAAGGCGGCTGCACGAGTCGACACAGAGCTGCGAGACTCGCCGAGAACCGCCGCCACGGTACGCACGACGCTCGGCCGAACGTATCAATCGTTGGGCAACTACGACCGTGCTGCCGAACAGTTCCGCGCTGCGCTGGATCTGCGACTAGAACACGAAGCGGACGATCCCGAACGGTTGGCGTGGAGCTACAACAACATGGGGCTCGTCCACTACACGAGGGGCGAATTCACTGAGGCGGTTGACTGCTTTCGCAAGTCGGTCGAACTCGACCAGGCAGCGTTCGGTGAAGACCACGCCGATACCGCCCAGGCCCTGAACAATCTCGCCTCCTCGCTGCATCGAGCCGGCAACCTGAAGGGCGCGCTCGACGCGAGCCAACGCGCCTTGGGAATCCGCGAACGGCTGCTCGGCGAGCGCAGCGTGGAGGTGGCCGAGAGCCTCAACAATTTGGCGAACCTGCACCGGTCCCTCGGACATGACGCCGAAGCACGCACTGCGCTCGAACGCTCGGTCGCTATCCGCCAAGAGCGCTTGAGCAGCGATCATCCGCTCGTGCACCAAAGTCTGATCAATCTCGCGGTTCTCGAAATGATGGCCGAGGAATACGAATCTGCACGAGGTCGTCTTACTCAAGCGCTCGCCGGATATCGACGAACCCTCGGCGACGACCACCCGGATCTCGCCTATCCGTTGCTGCACCTCGGCAATATCGAACGGCTCGAAGGTAACTGGGAGCGCGCCGCGGAGCGATTCGACGAAGCGCTTCGGTTGCGAACACAAGCGTTCCCAGCGGGGCACCGCCTCGTGGCGTACGCCGAGTGTTACGCCGCGCTGGCTCAGCTTCACTTCGACAACAAGAGTTCTGCGCGGTCGACGCTCGAAACCCATCTGCCGATCATGCAAGAGTGGCTGGGTCCCGAACACCCGCGCTGCCTCGAACTAACCGAAGCGCTCGATCAAGCGAGAATCACCGAAGCGAGCGACCGCCGCTAGCTAGAGGTGCGGACTATTCATCAGGCGAAGCCGCGCAGGCTGCAATTCTCGTGAAGATCAAGGCGCGACGCCGACGTCGACCAGTGGCTAGTCGATGGTCTGCGCGATGAGCTTTTCCCAGTTCTCCGCCGCTCGCACCGCCGCGTCGCGGCGGCGAATGCGTTCGATGACTGGCTCGACCAGGACTCGCCGGCGAGTGATTTCGCAGATGTGCTTGTCGAGCACCTCGTTGCCGAGCGTGCGATCGGCGAGTTCGCGAAGAAGGTCCGGCGAGTACTCGGGTTTGAAGAGGTACCGGCAGACGCCGAACTCCCGCAGGGTCGCGAAACATCGCTCCGTCTTGGTCGAGACGGTCGGCAAGACCGGGATGGGTTCGGCCCCGAAGTTCGTTCGCAACCAGCGCAGGATGTCATCAGCAGACATGTCGGGCAGGGTGTAGTCGAGCACGATCAAGTCCGGCCGCTCATCGAGAATGCAGGTGATCGCTTCGCTGCCGTAGATCGCCGTCTTCGTTTCGTGCCCACCGAGGTACAACGCGGCACTGAAGAGGGCGCGGAAGATGGGTTGGTCGTCGACGATCAGAATCAACGGGGTCTCGCGTCTCGGTCGGCGTCAGAGAATCCACGGACTGCGATTCGACCCAGAGGCTAGCCCCAGGGAACGGTCCGGATAAGAGTAGGATGGCGCCGGGGTGCTCGGCAACGGACCGCGTCGACGATGCGATTGGGAAAGGGCTTACGTCGCGTCCTCGGTCGTGTCCGCGCGGACTGCGAGCGCCGCAAAGACCCACCCCAGGATGAACAGCACGCCTCCGATGGGAACGACCCTGCCGAGCCACGTCTGACCGGTCAGCGTCATGGTGTAGAGACTGCCGCTAAAAATGATGATACCGACGAAGAAGGCGACACTGGCGCGTCCCGCCCACGCGCTCCGCGGCCCCGACGCTCGAGTCCAACACGCAAGCCACAGTGTGGCCAGAACGTGGTAGACGTGATACTGAACCCCGGTGTGCCACCAGCCGAGCGCTTGCTCACTCACGCGCTCTTTCAATGCGTGCGCCCCGAACGCACCGAGGATCACGGCGAGCGCTCCGAACAGGCAGGCGACGAACGCAACGCGGCTTCCGCTAGACGTGGACATGGGTCTCTTTCACTGCGTGCGTTTGTTACTGCGGCTGGTTCAGGACGACAATCGCGGACTGTGCACGTGGAACAACCACTCACAGACTTCGTTCTCGTTGCGGCCGGGTAGCGTCTTGTAGTTGCGACCGGCGCCGGTGCTCGACACTCGTCCGTCGGCATCGCTTCGAAACCGTCGGTACGGAATCTCGGTCAACACGTGACCGAGTTTCGATTCGGCGACACCGGCGTACTCGGCCAACATCTCGCGAAACTCGTCGCCGCTGATGATGCCTTCTTCGCTGTAGCTGATAACGACGCGCGGCACTTGGATAGAACGCAGGATACTTCGGAACGCGTCGCGACACTCGGTACCCCGCTGGCTACACAGCGGAGACGCCTTGTCTTTCCAGGGGACCAGACCGGTCTTGCCGTAGATGGTCGCTTCGAACGCGGCGAGATCATCACACCGTATGGCGCGGACCAAGACTTCGAACATGTGAAAGTTCGCCGCATACTGGCGATTGTTGTACGGCGGATCGAGGTAGAGCAAGTCCGCACGAACCTCCGGGGCGTACTCGATCGCGTCGCCGAGGTGCGCTTTCCCCTTGGGCCCCGAGGGAATGTCCGGTAGCGAAAACTCGAGCGCGCCGTGGGCGTTGGACTGCCACTTCTTCAGGTACGCACCGTACGTTCCGCTGATGTTCGCTCGACGGTCGGCGGCGTTGATCAGGATCGCCGTCAGCAGATCCCGTTCGAGATCGTCGATCCACTCCCGGGCTGACCAGTCACGAACCCGCGCTACAAACGCGTCGATGCGGCCGGCGATCTCGGGTTTGAAGTATCCTCGGCCGGCGTCACCGGCGGTCGAGTATTGCCGTGTGAACAACCCGTCTTCGGCGTCGATCCCGCCGGCATCGGCACTCACCTGGAGGTAACTCAAGACAGTGAGAGTCGGCTGCCACCGTCCGGGCAGCGCGGGTAGCTGACGAGGCACGGCGTCGATCTCCGGCAAGTCGAGCTGCTCACGCAAGGCGCGAAACGACGGGGGACGAGTCATCTCCAGGTAAATCCGCTGAAACACGTGCGAACTCTCCATGAGATCGCACCCCAGCACGCGGTATCCGTCTTGGCGGAAATAACGAGAGACGACGCCGCTGCCGGCGAACAAGTCGCAAACGGTTCCACCGCTGCTGCCGGCGTCAAAGCCTATCGACTTCGCGGCCTCGACAATGCGCGGCAGAAGCTTCGACTTGTTGCCGAGGTACCGCATGGCCGCCTACGCAGTGTCGCAGAGAACGAGGACTTCTCGCACACTGCGGTTGGAGTCGCCCTGCCCCGAGTGCATCAGTTCGCGCTGGCGCACTTCGACCGCCGGGTAGTAGTCGCGGAAGAGTTCCATGAAGCGCGACTCGGGCGGGAGATCGCCGTCTTTGGCGTGGGTGCGCCAGCTCTTCAACAACAACCCGCTGTCGGGAGAGTACGACACGAGCAGCTTCGCCCCGAGGTTCGCGCTCGCTTCGACCACTTCTCGAAACGCGCCTTCGACTCGCTCGCTCTTGCAGAAGTCGGACTGGAACCGGTGCTCCCGTGCCGGGTATCGCCCCTTGGTCAAGTGACCCCCGCGCATCTCGAGCTCTGGATAGTCGTAGCTGACCAACGTCTCGAGCACGTGGTAGAAGCGCGAGTAGTTGTCAGACGTGTACGGTGGGTCCATGTAGACCAAGTTCACCTCGCCGGGTGCCAGCGGTCCGTCGGCGCCGATCAACTCGCCTGCCGTCCCGTTCCAGACGCGGTTGTCGGGCGAGAAGCGGGGACTCCCGCCCCACTCGCGACGAATCGCGTCGAGAGCGCGGTAGAACTCCAACTCGATATCGATCGAGCGGCGTCGCGAGACAGCCAATAGCTCCGAGTCACGCCCCACGGCGCGCGGCTGAGCGAAGTGACTCGTGCCCGAGGTCGACGTCGAACACGCCTGCACCAACGCGGCAAGGTAGAGGTCACGCTTGCGTTCGGCTTGCGGGTCGCTGTCCGGTATGGCGTCGATGGCGGCACGCAAGGAGTCGATCACCATCGACTGCTTGAGACCGAAGTAGACGCCTTGGTAGTACAGAGTCATCAACGCGTAGGGACGCGTACCGCCACTCTGCCGTCGTTCACTCAACAACGCACCGTACTGATCCGCGAGCGGTTGATACCACTTGGACGAGTTTACGCTCGCTTCTTCTTCGGAGAGCGGAGCGTGCGCCAGGAGGTCGCGGTACTCTTCGGTGGCGTCACCGGCGTCGCGGCCCGCGAGCTCTTGGATCACACCGGGGAGTAGTCGGGCTTCACCTTCGAATGCGACCGGGGCGAGTTCACGCAGGCGAGCAAAGTTTTCCTCGAACGCGGTCGAGAGATCCTCTTCGGGATCGAGATACTCCAGCGCTTCGACCCACGACGCGTCACCGAGCAGATACGCGCTAGCGACGACCGAAGAAAATCGTTGCACGTCGTTGGCGTAGATGCGGTAGCGCGCGGACAGCGCGCGGCCGACTACCGACGTCCCCGCGCACAAGTCGAGCACCGTGTCACCGGGTGCGATCAAATCTTCGACGGCGCCTTGAATGAAGTCGGGTACGAGTCGCGTCTTCGCGCCCATGTACCACAGTGTCCGCAGGTTTTCGTTCATCGCGACCATGGATGGTGCTCACACTTCAGACCAGCGGTCTTCGCTGACGTTTTCACAGGCCTCGCGCAGGTTCACCAAGAACTCTCGTTGGAACTGCGTCAGCCAACGAACGAACGAATCCGTCGTCACGAAGCGCGCACCGAATCCAGAGAACTGCGACGCGAAATTGATCTCGGTTCCACGCCCCTTCGGCGTAAAGCTGAGCACGAACTCGACTCGAAGAGTCAGGTAGCTATCGCTCCAACATAGTTCCGCCCCAGTCTCGACTCGTTCGACCTTGCCGCCGCCGAGAAACGGACGAGCGCGCTTGGGATACGTCAGACGAAATCGATGACCCTCGGCAAAACCAGGCTTGCCCTTCCACGTCGCCGCGACCAGAGCGCGATTCCAGTCTGGCCACTTCTCTAGTGACGTCACGCGGTGCCATACCGCAGCGGGCGGCGCGTTGATCCAACTCGTTTCACGCACCGTGAAGATCCTCATCGTTGCACTCCGTCATCCCGCGGTTCGGTTGGGCAAAACGCGCTCTACGCGACGTTGGGCACGCTTCGGTGAGAACGATTGGCGGGAGGACAGTCGGGGCGCGCACGAAAAGTCAGAGGCACGGTCCCGGCTATGAGGCGGTCGCCATTGTGTGACGTGGTCATCTGGTGTCAAGTTGTGAGACGACGGAGCTTCGCCTCCTTTGCGTCTCCGGCGCGCGCAAAGAGCGAAGGCCGGCAGCGACGCCGCGCTGCAACCGCTCACCACCGCCCGCGATGCACCACCTCGTCGAGCGGCAGCCGCGACCGAAACGTCGGCGCCTCTTCGGGGGAATCGACCTCGTAGCCCAGCGGAATCAGTAACGCCACGCGGTATCCCGCGGGTACGCCGAGCAGCCGGCGAGCGCGCGCCTCGCCGAACCCTTCCATCGGGCAACTCGCCACTCCACGCGCGGTTGCCGAGAGCAACATGTGATCGGCGACGAACATGGCCTGTCGCGTCGCCCAACCCGCGGGGTTCGCAGCGGGAAACTCCGGCATCGGTTTGAAACGACCCAAGAGCCGCGTCAGACACCCTTTCGCCCAGCCGAGCACGCCGAGTGGACCACGCGCAAACGTCAGTCGCACGACGCGGCGCATGAATCCGACGTACCGGTCGTCGATCGCGCCGGCCTCGAGGTCACGTTGAATGACGTCGTCGAGGTGACGCAAGTCGGAACGTAGATCGACGACCAACGCGACGGTGACCGGCGCTTCGAGAATTTGGCGCTGATCGAACGCAGCCCGGGAGAGCGCGGCTCGGAGGTCTCCCCGCACCACCACGAAATGCGTCGGCTGCAGGTTGTAGCCACTCGGAGCGCGCTGGGCGTCGGCAAGGATGGCTTGAACTGCGTCGTCGCCAAGCTCACGGTCCGAGAAGTTCCGCACGGATCTTCGAGAACAGATGATCTGAGTCAGCACCGCAGGGGATTGGACCGGTTCGGTATTCACGACATGCCTCTATCTCGGCGAGATCGGCACGTTTATGGAATTAAACCGTGCCGCGGTGTTGCGCAGTTTCCTGGGGAGGGTCATCCTTCGAAGCAGCATAATTCCCTGCCTCCAGAAGGTGACACCCGAAGTGCCGAATGTCCTGCCTCACGTTCAAGCGATCGTATTGTGCGACCACATCTACCGTGACGACGAGACGGGTAAGTGCGTCATCGCAGGGACGTTCAACCGGGTGTATCTGAACGAGTTCCCCGGGCAGTACCAACCGGCCTCGATCTACCTGAACCTCAGTGACTTTCACGGGAGCCACACGATACGCTTCCGCTTCGTACGACTGACAGATCAGCAAACGCTCGACGAGAGCCCAGGGTTCGATCTGAGTCACGACGATCGCCGCGAACACCACGAGTGCATCTTCGACCTACCGCCGCTCGAATTCCCCGAGCCCGGCCGCTACACGCTGGAGATCCTGTACGACGAAGAGCCGATCGGTCACGCCGACGTCGAAGCGTTGATCATTCCGAATCAAGAGTGAGCAGGCGGATCGTCCTCGACCGCGGCTGCAGGTTCGGACACAGAGTGTTCAGCCTCACCGCCTTCGGAAGCACTGCCTTCAGTAGCACCGTCTTTGACCGCACCGCTTTCAGGACTCGCGTCTCCCGGACTTGACTCGACTCCGCCCGAGCTGCCGCTGGCAACCGCTGGCTTCGCAGCACTCGCGATGCGTTGAAACTTTCCGCGCAGGATCGCGATCTTTCCCGGCTTCAATCCGACGAGGTGCTTTTCCAGCAAGTCTTCTCGACCGTGGCGTGCCAACAGCGACGTCACCCGTGCCGAGAGCTTCGGGCTCGGATCGCGAATCGCGATGGCGATCCGCTCGACGTCGGCCGCGACGAGTTGCGTCCGCAGCGTCTTGAAGATCTCACGCTTCTCTCGCCCGCTCGCGGCGAGGAACGCTTCGAGCTGTTGCTGTTTTTCCATGACGCGTTCCTCTGTGTTCAGTTGGTTCGGCACAGCACGGTTCCCACAGCACGGTTCCCACAGCACAGTTCGGCACCATCGCAGAAGGCCGCCGATGAACGGCGGCCTCTCAACGATTCGCACGAACGCTACTTCGGAAGAGTCTTAGTCTTCCTTCACCTTCGTCGCCGCACGGTTGGCGTGGTGCTTCGCGGTCAACTGGAGCGACGCCAATTTGCGCTGGGCACGCTTGTGCATTTTCCGCGCGCGACGATCCGCCGCCTCTTGGCTTTTCTTGCCCGTACGCTTCTCTTTGGTCAGCGCGATTCGCGCTTCGATTCGCTCGGCGGTCATGGCCGGCATGGCGACTCCCTCTTGGATTCAGGCGATTCAGTCGGCAACCGCGAGTCCGCGGTGGATTCCGTTCGACTCGGCATTGTAGCGAGTGGAATCCCCCCGTCGAGACGCGATTCTCGGTCTTCCCTACTCGTCACTGGTGATCCCCAGGCGGCCCTCGACGACTTCCAGCCGCTCTCGAAGGTCTCGGATCTCCTTCATGAGAGCCTCGACCTTGGCTCCTCCGCCCGGCGAACTGGCCACCGGCGCCGCCGCGGACGGGGACGGAGTTGCCGAGGGCGCCGGGGACCGCGTCGGCGCGTAGGAGTGCTCCGGAGCCGCATCCATGGTCGGTTCTGCCGCCAGGACCCGCTCTAGTTCGTCGGGGGTGTAGAGATTGTGGGTGAACCTCGCTCCGCGCTTGACTCCCGCCGGGGTCAGTCGCCGGACCAGCGGGTGCTCGCGACCGGCCAGTCGATCGAGCACCGCTTCCAGATCGCCGAGCGTGGGGATCGCCTTCATGCGAGCGGCGCGACTCCGCAGTTCGCCGACGGCCTGCGCGCCACGAAGCAGCAACTCCGCCAGCACGGCCATCTCTTGGCCATCCAATTCGAGCACGGCCGACAGCTCCTGCCGGAACTTCTCGACCCGCCCACTCGCCGGGTACACGACGGTCAACAGTCCCAGCCCCTTGAGTTCTTCGAGGAACACAGAGACCTCTTCCTCGACGTACTCGACCATCGGATATCGGTTGGACTTCTGGTTCGACCCGGTCGTCACGGAGTTCAAGGAGAGCGGATAGTTCTGCGGAGTCGTGAGACTCTTTTCGATCAACACTCCGATAACACGGCGTTGCGGAGCGGTCAGGCTTGTGATGGTCATGGTGGGCGGGGCCTTCCGTTCGGGTAGATGGATAGCTTCGCTCTGCGGCGCGCGCGTGGCAAGAGTGTTCGGGTCGGCAATCGGGTCGGCGGGACGAAAATGGAGCCGGCTGGCAGCGGATGAGAGCAGCATGGGCGGGTGCTCTCTCGGCTCTGGGTCAAAACATGGATTGGGGGGGCGCCTCACCCTATCCTGCCCGTCCCCGTCGCACCGATCCAAATCCGCTTCGCCAAGTGTGTGATCGACGCGACGGGGACGGGCAGGATGGGGCGAGGCTTCAGAGGTATGTGCACGCGTACTGAAGAAGACTCCAACAACGATGGATCGATGAGGCCGAAAAGCTATCCACAGCTGTGGACGAATTTCATGAAATGATTCTAATCATACATTTGAGTGACGAACTCAGCACTTTAGACTTTCATGCATGTTAGGGTTTTGTTATACTACGCGGTAGATCTACGACGTTGTTTTTTCTGTCTCTTGAGCCTTCGATTGCCTTGCCCACCTTTCGATACGGAGCTCGATTTATGTCTCTTACGAAGAGTGCCCTCGACGCCCATGCTCTGCATGATCAGATTGTTGTTTGTGTTTTGAACTGCAATCGCGGTCGGCTGGAGCTATTGGATTCCATTCGGCAGATGGACGAATCGCGACTGTATGTTGAACTGGGTTGCAGCTCTATTGAGCACTACTTGCAGAAGAAGCTTGGGTTCAAGAAGTCGAGTGCCTGGTCTCACAAGTCTGTGGCTCGGGCGTTACCTGAACTGCCGCGACTGCGGGAGACGTTTGCTAATGCGAAGATGACGTGGAGCACGCTGCGCGAAGTCACCTCTGTCGCGACCGCTCGGACTGAGCAGGCATGGATCGATTGCTTGGCAAAGCACGGGGCGGACGCCGTTGATCGTGAGGTCAAGGCGGCAAGAGGCGACGGGAGAGACGCGCCGCGTGACGGTGAGTACTCATTGCCCGCCCACCTCGTGAAGCTGACCTTCGCACTGACCGCCGATCAATACGAAGCGATTATCGAGAAGCTCAAGATCGCGCAATCAAGGCACGGCGGACCAGGCGACGATGGACCGTTCCTCGAACTCTTGATCGACAGCTACCTACAGAGCTTGACCGAGGAACCGGACGAGAAGACTCCCAATACCGAACCGACGAAGACAGTCGTCTACCACCAATGCCCCACCTGTCGCACCTCGGCAGTCGAAACATCCGCCGGCCCGGTCGAGATCGAGTCCACAGCTGTGGACGCCGCCACTCAAACCGCCACGGTCATACACATCGCGCCCGAGGAAGAGCAGCCGCTCGAACCACTAGCCGACGACGCCGAACCCGATGACGAAACCTCGCACGAAATGCGCGCCAAAGTCCTGGCACGCGACGGACACCGGTGCCAAAGCTGCCGCGGGCGCCACGAGCTTCACGCCCACCACGTCCACCCGCGAAGCACCGGCGGCCGCACCCAACTCGACAACCTCGTCACGACCTGCAGATACTGCCACGGACTCCTCCACCAGGATCGCCTCGTCGTCACCGGGAGCGGACTCACCGGATTCGAGTTCTCGTGACGTAAGAGCCGTGTCCTCATCCTCGGGGCATTGTTCAATGGCGTGATCTCGTCCGGACGATGTGACCCAGCACCTTCGTCAGAGAAACGCCACCGGGGCCAAGTCAGCGTCCACAGCTGTGGACGCTTCCAACCTCTCGCCCGATCACCCCGTCGTCTACGAATGCGCGCGCCGCCGCAAACAGCAGCACCCGTGCACACACCTCCGAAGCCTCGCCCCCAAATCCATGTTTGGACCCAGAGCAAAGGGAACCCCACGCTTAGTACCAATCCAACACGGATAGCACCGGCGGAGCCGCCGCTTGCGGGCAATGTCACCGGGGGCCGATGCGACGGGGACGGGCAGGATGGGGTGAGGCGCCCCCAAATCCATGTTTGGACCCAGAGCAAAGGGAGCCGACGCGCCCAGGCTAGGAGCACCTATCCAGATACTGGATCTCAAAGCGGCCGTAGCCGAGTAGCCGGCTCACCCTCGCAAGCGGAGAGCGGCTCGGCCCGCCCCTACCCTACGTGACCTCGTCGCGGTCCACGTCATAACGGCGCATCATCTCCGCTACCGGATGCTGCTCCCGCATCGACTCGCGATGCTGCGGCGGTGCCCCGTCCACGATCGCCTTCAACACGCCCCGCCCCTTGTCGAGATGCGTACGCACCACACTCGGCTTGTTGCGCTGGTGGTAGAGCTGCGCGAACGCGGCGTGCACTTCGACCTCGAGCTGTCGATCCCGCAGTGCACGGGCGTGATCGAGCGCGGCCTCGAGCGTCTGAATCGCTCGCGGGAGGTCGTTGTCCTTCGACTGCTTGTCGCCTTCGATCACGCCGCGTGCTGCAAGTCCACGCGCCGTTTGCGGACGCAGGCTCAAGTCGCGCGCAATCTCCAACGCTTCGGAGCATTGACTGCGTGCTCGGCTGAAGTCTCCCCAACGCGCAAAGATCTCCGACTCGGTGATCAGCGCGCGGCACCGTCCTTCGAGCAAGCCAAGCTTGTTGAAGATCTCGCGCGCCGTGCTCGCTTCTTGGTGTCCCGAAGTGTGGGACTTGGCCAAGCCACGAATACGACCGAGCAACAACCACGCTTCGGCTTCGAGCCGGTCGAGCTCTAGCATGTCGCTCATCGCAAGAGCGGCCATGCCGAGCTGTTCCGCCACTTCCCGTTCACCGAGACGAAAGTACGCTTCGCCCAAATGCACGAGGGTGTGGGTCACGCCCGTCTCGTGACCCACTTCCAGATACGTACGCAGACCGCGAAGGAGCGAAGTCTGCGCGCGCTGCAGTTCACCTCGGGCCAAATGCAGGAGTCCCACTTGAACGTTGAACTCCGCGAGGATCTCTCGGTCGGCGCCGGAAGGCATTGCGTTCAACCCGCGTTGCAATGCGTCGAGCGCGTTCTCTATCTCACCGCCCCAGCGACAGGCGACGCCCAATCGCAAGTAGATGTGCGGAATCGAATGGGGCGAGGTGTACGCGGTGCGCAGCGCTTTGCGAAGCGTGGCGCGGGCGATATCCAACTCACCGCGATCACGCAGCAAGTCTGCGAGCGCCACGGTCGTCGCAGCGATCGCGTCCGAGTCGTCGCCGGACAACCGACTCAACGCGGATTGGCGTGCCCGAATAGCGTCGTCGCGGTCCGAACGTGAACGGTAGTCACACGGCAACCCCGGCACCGCGGGCGGCAAGCCTTCACGCTTGGCGACCTTCTGGTAGAGCGCGTACAGCCGGAAATTGTGCGCCCCCTCCGCCGCCTTGCCCATGAAGAAGCAGACCATGCCGAGCGCACCGAGTAGACGGCTGTTGCGCCGTTGATCTCCGACCTCGGATTGGATTTCGAGCGCACTACCGAAAGCGGCAAACGCCTCATCCCACGCGGACTGGCGCGCATGCAGGTAGCCGAGCCGTTCATCGACCCGCGCTTCGAGCATGCGTGATCCGGTCGAAGCTGCGATGGGTCGAGCCTCGAGTATGTGATCACGCGCGGCGACGAAGTCGCTGGCCTCCTCGTAGAGGTGGCCGAGGCGCAACATCGACTCGATCACGTTCAGCTTAGAGCCACGCTCACGGGCGAGGCGCAGGTACTGCTCTTCGAACTTCTGCGCTTCGATGAAGTCCCCGCGCCGGAAGTGAATCTCTTCGGTGACGCGACATAGCTCGAGGAACTCGGGATCGTCCGTGAGGTCGTCGAATTCGGAGATGGCAATGCCTTCGCGGCAGTAGCGCATCGTCTCGTCGAATTGTCGCTGCTCAAGGCAACACCGCGCCAAGCACGCGTACACCTTCATTCGCTCCGGAGAGCGCTCGCACTCTTTCACCGCTTGGAACGCTCGCTGATAGAACGTCATCTCGCGATCGCGCATTTCCCAGCGCGACGCAAGGTCCCCGAGACGACGCCAGAGCGCGGCCTGAGTTTCCAGATCGAAGTCAGCGGCACGACGATGCAGCAACTTGTCCATGGCGTCGATCAACTTGCGATCGACGTCGGACGATTCGGCGAGCACGGCAACCAACGAACGAATCCCGCTCTCGACGCGCGGAGCGCTCGCGTCGCAGAGGGCTGTCATCAACTCGCGGTAGATCTCACTGGCGCCCTCGAAGTCGTAGAGTCGCAGCGCCTCGTCCGCCGCCGTGAACCCGGCCTCGATCAACGTCGGCCCGTCGGCGCCTTGCACGAGATGGTGATACACCTCGCGGAAGCGTCGCGACGGTCGATCGTCCGAGTACTCATCGACCACGGCATCGGCAAAGGTCGCGTGCAGGTTGCGCCGCTCCACCTTGGTCAGCGTATCGAGGATCGGCGCTTGATCACGCTGGTGCGACAAGACGACGCCGCCGCGATAGAGCCGACGGAGCCATGATTCGCCGTCGAGGTCATCGAGCCAACTGCGAAACTGTTCGCTATCGACGTCGAGCGTCGGGTGCGCGACCTTCACGAGCATCGACTCGCTGATCGGCTTGCCGGCAACCGCCAACACGTGCAAAACGCGGCGCCGCTCGGGATCGAGCTGGCGAACCGCTTTCATCACTTCGTTGTGGTAACGACCGAGACTGATCATGCGACGGACGCGCGTCTCGGCTGAACCTTCGGGATTGGCGGCCTGCTCGCGCCGCATGCGAAACGCGAGGTCGAGCGGGTTGCCCTTGGTCTGCTGAAACAACTTCTCCCGGAGGGAAAGCGGAATCTCGGACTCGTACTCGCGCTCCAAGGTCTCGGCGAACTCATCGCGATCGAGACCGCGGATCGCAATCGTGAGCAACTCACCCTCGCTCAAGTCGGCGGGACACTGCCCTTCCGACTCGGTCGTCAGAATCACGCAGAGCCGCGGCGGAGCTGCCAGCGGTAGACCGCTGCGACGACCCTCGCGGCGCGTTCGCACCACCCGGGCCATGGTCGCGAGAAACTCTTGCGCCAAGCCGTCGAGGTGATCCGCATTCTCGAGGTGGACGACGGTCGGGACGACCTCGGCCACGCACAAGAACAATCCGGCGAGGTGGTCGACTAGGCGATTGCGTTCGTACCACGCGTCGAGCGGCGGGAACGGTTCGACCGCTTGCCCCCAGTCGACTTCGGGCAGCACACGATCGAGAGCAGGCGCGTGCTGCTCGACAATCCGAGTCCACGCTTCCTCCCAATCGAGCCCGAACTGATCGGAGAGTTCGCGTACCCGCTTGATCAACGATCGCGCGGCGCACAACACCGGTTCGAGTACCTCCCCGATTCCCGGGAACGCCTCGCCCCTCAAGAAGAGAACGCCATCGGTGATCAGGCGATCCTGAACGCACTCGACCAGCGTGGTCTTCCCGGAGCCCGGCTCGCCGGGCATCCAGATGGCAAACGGAGGGTCATGCTGCGGGTTCTCGCGCATGGCGGACCGCAACGCTCGTTCGAGCTTCGTCGCGTGCCGCTCGGAAACCCGAATCACACGGGGGTTGTCGTTGTCATCGACATCGGTATGGACGGGGGTGGGCCTCTCTTGCATCCTGCAAACCTTCGATAGTCAAGCGTGGGTCATTGCGCGTTCGGATACGGAGCGCGTACTCGATAGAAGTACGGTCGTCACATAGGGCTGCTCATGGAGTCTACGACGCGACATCGACGATCGGCAAATCGCGCGCCCGCTCCCGGGCGAGCCACTTGCGCGTTCTTCCAACGTGCCCGGCAGTTCTTTCCGGGTGCCAAGAATCGGCCCCTCCGAGAAGACGGGTACCGCCTGTGAGCAAGCCGAAATCTCGATCCACCCGCAAACGCCTACTCGACGCGCACCGGCGGGACGCCGAGGGGCGCGCTAGTCGGGTCGGGCCCGAGATCTACGTCGCTCTCGATCGAGTCAGAAGCATGCACAATGTGGGCTCGCTGTTCCGAACCGCGGACGGCTTTGGGGTCCGGGAGATTATTCTCGGCGGGTACACTCCGGCGCCTCCGCGGCCGGAAATCGCCAAGACTGCGCTGGGCGCTGACGAGACCGTCCCGTTCACCTGCCAGGAGGACCTGAAGGTGAGCATCCTCAAACTGCGTCAACGCGGCGTGCCGGTCATCGCACTCGAGCAAACGTACGACAGTCGCTCGATCTACGAGTACGACTTCCCGGACCCGGTGGCGCTCTTGATCGGGCACGAAGCCGAGGGCGTCGACGACGCGTTGCTCGAGTACGCCGATGACACGGTGGAGATCCCAATGCTCGGTGCGAAACATTCGCACAACGTGACCATCGCCGCCGGCATCGTGCTTGGCGAGATCTACCGACAGTGGACGACGCGTCGCGCGTCGGCCGGACGCTGAACGTACCTGAGAAGAGGCGACGATGGGTTACTGGCTCACGGGACTCGACGAAGCGGGGTACGGCCCTCTGCTCGGTCCCCTCGTCGTCGGACTGACGACGCTGACGTCCGAAAACACCATCGCACCCCGCGAACCTTGGAAACTGCTCGCTCCGACCGTGTGTAAGCGGCGCGGCGCGCGCGGCGTTTCGGTGGCCGATTCGAAGAGCCTGCACAAGTCGTCGACCGGCGACTTGTCGCCGCTCGAAGAGGGTGTCCTGTCGTTCCTGAGTGCGGAGCGCGGGGACTATCCGAAAACGTTCCGAGAACTGATGCACCACCTCACCGAAGGTCGCCTGGACGCGCTGGATGAGTATCCCTGGTATCGCGATCGTGACCTGGAACTGCCGGTTAGCGTGCATCCCTTGGCACTAAAAGGCGCGTGCTCCCGAGTGACCCGCACGCTCGGGCGGCGTGGTCTAGAGGTGAGCGAAATGCGCGTGATCGCCATGGACGTGGTCGAGTTCAACGCGTCCGTCGCCACGTCGGATTCGAAGGGCGCCGTCAACGAAGGCGCCATGGGACGCTTCCTCAAGTGGGTCTGGAGCAAGTCCGACCGCTCGGACGTCGGCGTCTTCACGGACCGTCTCGGCGGACGCGAACGGTACGGCTCGTTCCTGCAGCCACTCTTCCCGGACGCGCAGTTCAAGATCGTCGAGCAGGGCAAGGACCGGCAACTGTACTCCGTGCACAGTACGGCACCGGATCGGAACCTGACGGTCAGCTTCGAAATGGGCGGCGAGGATGGCTGCTTCACGACCGCGCTCGCCTCGATGACCGCGAAGTACGTGCGGGAACTCCACATGCGGCTGTTCAACTCGTGGTGGCAAGAGCAGAGCGACACCGAGCTCAACCCGACCGCGGGCTACTACCAAGA
The DNA here is from genome assembly GCA_021776775.1 of Planctomycetota bacterium. Lineage (GTDB taxonomy): Bacteria > Planctomycetota > UBA8108 > UBA1146 > JAJFFE01 > JAJFFE01. Next base: position 34,344 of record JAJFFE010000040.1, read on the forward strand.
CGGCAAACGATTCCTCGGCGATATCGCACCGCTTCGCAAGAAGCTCGGCATCGAAGACCGGCTGCTGATTCGGCGACGCTAGTCCAGGGAGCTAGGCAGTCGCGAGCCGGCAGCCCCTGGGGACACGCAGTCTCCCGTTGGTGTTGGCTCTCGTTGCGGCGGCTTTCGGGTTCTGATAGCTTGTCGGATCAAACAATCCCTACAGTAGTTAGAACTACAGAAGGAGATCCGTATGAAGTCGGACCTCGACATCGCCCGTGAAGCAAAACTCCGAGACATTCGCGAGGTCGCTGCTGAATACGGGATCCAAGACGATGAGCTCATCCCGTACGGTCGCCACATGGCGAAGGTGGATCTGAAGATCATCGATCGCCTCGAAAAAGAGAAGCGCCCGCAGGCGAAGTACATCGACGTCACCGCGATCAACCCGACGCCGCTCGGCGAAGGCAAGACAGTCACGACGATCGGACTGGGACTCGGTCTCAACAAGATCGGCCAGAAGACGGTATCGACGATCCGGCAGCCCTCCATGGGTCCGGTGTTCGGCATCAAGGG